>NZ_PSLQ01000101.1:0-7043 GCF_040289685.1 Pyrinomonas sp. | reverse complement strand
TTCAGGCTAATCGCGACCGTTTGCGTCCGATCCTGATGACGACCATCGCGCTCGTCGCCGGCATGATTCCGCTGATCTTGGGAAGCGGCGCGGGCGCAGCGACCAATCGCTCCATCGGCGTGTTGGTGGTGGGCGGCCAGTCGCTCTGCTTGTTGTTGACGCTTCTGGCTGTGCCGGTCTTCTACTCGCTCTTTGAAGACGTAAAAGAACTGCGTTTGTGGCAGCGCGCCGGAGCCTTCGCGCGATCTCGGACGAATGGTTTGAAGCAAGGCTTGGCCAGCGCGCGCGCGAGTCTGTTCGCGCGGGGTCGGAGCGCGACGCGCGACGAGATCGTACAGCGCGACCGAGAGAAGAGCTATGTGGATCAAGCTTCGGGTGATTGAAAGAGGGATGGTAGCATGGCTGATAATCTTCCGTGACCTGCCCCAACGTCAACGGCGGGGTGCAGAACGAAGTGTTGCACACATTGCCGCCTCGCTCATCGGCACCTTTCTTCTCTCTTTTCTGCCGACGTTGGGACAAAGCAACACGGCGCCGCAGACCCCACTTCAACCAACGTCATCGGATCGACCGGCGCAACCGAATCAGACCGCTCAGCCGCGCAGGTCCGATGCTTTGGCTCCTGCGACTTCGATTCCAAACACAGAAACGCAATCTTCTGGCAGTCGGTCCAGCACGGCGCTGCCGCCGTCCTCCGTCCAAGATCAACGAGGAGCGAGAGGGAACAACGCGACCAGCGCGCCTGTCAAAAGCGCGCCCGCGGGGCCAGCACCAGTCCAGTCAGCGCCAGTTCCAGCGGGAAACGTCGGTGTAGTTCCAGGCTTGCTGCCCACCGAATTGCCGACTGAGCCTCCACCGGTCGCGCCCACTTTCGCTGCTCCTTTGCGACCACTGCCATCGCCTGATCGCGTCGGCGTCAACGTGCGCGATCAATTGCCGCTGACTCTGCGCGATGCCATCGCCATGGCGTTGCGCAACAACAACGATATTGATGGCGCGCGCATCAACGTCGAGGTCGCCGAGTACGCTTTGCGCGCCGCGCGTGGCGCGTACGATCCGGCGCTCGCATTGGAGAACTACTTCGAACGGCGCACGACGCCGACCAGCTCCACCATCGGCGGCGGCGCTAACGGCGTCCTGACGCAGACGAACACGACTGGAACCTTTTCGCTCGTCGGTCTTTTGCCTTTCGCTGGTGGCTCGTATCAGTTCGATTTCAGTTCGTCGCGTCTGACGACCAACAACCAATTCGCTACGCTCAACCCGCAGTTCCCGAGCGCGTTCAACTTCACTTACGCGCAGCCGTTGTGGCGCGGATTGCGTTTCGATCAATACCGGCGGCAGATCGAAATCGCCAAACGCAACCTTTCGCTCACCGATGCGCAGTTTCGCCAGCGCGTGATCGAAGTGATCACACAAGTCGAGCAGGCTTACTGGGATTTGGTCTTCGCGTTGCGCAACTTGCAGGTGCAGATCGATGCCGTCAAACAGGCGCGCGCGCAGCTAGAAAGCAATCAACGCTTGGTCGAAAAAGGCGTGCTCGCGCCCATCGACGTGGTCGCCGCGCAAACACAGGTTTCGACCTTTGAGCAGAACGTCTACGCAGCGCAAGAGGCGGTGACGCGCGCTGAAAACAGGCTCAAAACGCTCATCTTGAGCGATCGGCTCTCGCCGTTATGGTCGCGCGCCATCACGCCCATTACGCCCATTGAGCTCGAACCGCCGACCGTCAGTTTGGAACAAGCCGTCGGCGACGCACTCAAGAACAGGCCGGAGATCGCGCAGTTGCGATCGAGCGCCGAGATCAATGAGATCGATGTGCGCTACTTCCGCGATCAGACGAAACCGCAAGTGGATCTGGTTGGAACCTACACGTCGAACGGTTTAGCCGGAACGCGCGTACAGTCGGTGCAGACGCCGCGCGGCACAAGTCCGGAACTCATCAACCGCATCAACGACATCTCGGCCATACTCGGCTTGCCGCCGTTGCAGGTGAGTTCTACGGGGACGACCAACACGATCAATCCAAACTTGATCGGCGGTTACTTCACTTCGCTTTCCAACCTTCTAGGGCAAGACTATCCGACGTATCGCGTCGGCGTGCGCATTGCGCTGCCGCTGCGCAATCGGACGGCGGAAGCGAATCTCGGTCGCGCGTTAGCCGAAGGGCGAGCGATAAGTCGGCAACGCGCGCAGCTCGAACAGACGATCGAAGCCGACGTGCGCAACGCGCTGCAAGCCCTGCGTTCGGCGCAAGCGCGACTGGCGGCAGCAGCGGTGGCGCGTCGGTCAGCAGAGTTGCAGTACGAGAGCGAACAACGGCAGTTGCGCGCTGGGACGACCACCGTCTTCCTCGTGCTCCAACGGCAGACGGAGTTGATCGCCGCGCGCGGACGCGAACTGCAAGCCCAGACGGATCTCAACAAGGCCATCGCTGAATTCCAGCGCGCCACCGGAGTGACGCTTTCGGCGCATAACGTCTCGATTCAAAGGGATGGATCGAACGCACGGGCGCTCTTCATCGAAGCGAAATCGGAAGGTCAAGCGAGCGAACTCCTCTCCGGCGCGTCTTTCGACAGCAGCCGAGAGGTTCGTTCCGACGCGAAATGAGTTCAGGCCCGCTCGGCGGCGGAAAGATCGGCCTGAACTGAAGGAAAGAGCGATCAAGGGCGGAAAATGGTGTGAGACGAATCGAGAGCCGAAACGACGAACCGCGCCGGGGCAGAGCGAAAGGTGCGAGACGAACCGTTCAAAGTCACGTACAGCAGGTGTCTTGAACGCGGCTGAGATGGAACGGAGGTTCGGGACTAATCCCACAGATGAGACGAACGTTAACTCTGGTTCCGATCTTGCTTCTCGCTTCAGCATTGATCTTGCCGCTGAGTTGTCGTCGAGAGCGCGAGGAAGAATTACGGCCAGCAGATCTGATCGTCGTGAGGGCGCCAGCGAGCGGCGAAGTGCACCGCGTGTTGGTGTCTGAAGGCGTCGAGGTCAACGCCAACGCTCCGGTGATCGAAATCGTTGTTCGCCGAGAGAGGCATGAAAAGGCCGTCAATGGCAACGAACAATCCGGAGCGGCGATGAGGTTCCGCTCGGCGCAGAACGAAGTGGAAGCGGCGCGCGCGGAAGTGGTCCGCCACGAGGCTGAGATCCAACGTCTCGCGCCGTTGGTCGCTGCCGGACAAATGCCCGCTTCACAGCTCGATGCGGAGCGGGCTTTGTACGAACAGGCGCAGCGACGTCTGCAGCGCGCGCAAGAGGCTGAACGGGCTTCGGTCAGTGCGCTCGCAATTGAACAGCGTTCGCCCGTGACGAACGAACAGGCTGTGACGGAGGAGGTGGTCGTCGCGCGCGCTCCATCTGCTGGTACCGTGCGCGTGATCAGCGTCAAACCGGGGCAACGTGTCGGTGCCGGACAGCCCATTGCGACGCTCGGCGGAAAACGTTGATCCCGCACGTGAAGAGCTGGGCGGAAGAAGCAACATCGTGGAAGCGTTGACCCTTTTGTAAAGGAAGATGGCTGGCGAGGTTTGCAACATCGGGACGAAAGAGAGGCGAAAGAGGCGACTGCTTGGCTTCGCCGCGCTCGCGATCGGCGTTGCGATGGCATTCTTGATGATCGTCTTTCAAACGCCGCGCTGGTCCAGAATCGTCATCTTCTTTCCGCTTTGGATCGCCGGTTTAGGTCTCTTGCAGGCGCGCGAGAAGACTTGAATTGCGCTTGCGGCGCGCGGGACGCGCAATATGGATGACGGCGAAGAACGGATCGAAGACGAAGCGCTAGTGGAAGCCCTGCGGCGCCAAGCGCGTTGGATCAATCGTCGCGCCATGATCACAGCAGCCATCGCCACGCTTTTGGCGATCATCTTCTCATGATCGAGCCGCTTGGAAGACCTTCGTCAGGCGCTTTGTTCGATCCCGACTAGTTGAACCGACACCAGAGCGGTCGTAGAATCTACGGCGCGTTCTGCGACTCTTCCGTTCTCGGGTGTCGGTCAAAGGTGAACTTGTCGAAAGCGGTTCGCGCGTGGTTCTGTGCGCTGATTTGTTGTATGTCGGCGAACGCACAAAACGTCGTGCCCGACGGGTTGATCCCGCGCTTCGAACTTCCGCGCAGCGGGCTACAGCTTACGCGGCGGACGCGGCCAGGTGAGTTCTTCGATGTGGTTGGTCGGCGTTCGGCCGTTTTCGGTTACGAGAATCGAGCGGCCGAAGCGTGGGTCTACCCTTTGAAGATCTTCGATGACTTTCGCCTTTCGTTTCAACTCGAAGGGTATCCGCTGGAGATCGATGGACCGGAGATCGCCAAGAGCATCATCGTGCGCCCCGAAGCGACGGTCTTCACCTATGCGCACGCCGCTTTCACCGTGCGCCAGATCGTCTTCGCGCCCATCGAAGAGCCGGCCATCGTCATGTTGCTCGATGTCGAGACGACTCTGCCCATGACGGTCACGGCGTCGTTTCGCCCGCGCTTACGCTTGATGTGGCCTGCCGGTTCAATGACCGCCTATCTGAGTTGGGATGAGCGCGAGCGTCTCTATTACCTGACCGAGGAGACCAACTGTTTGGTCGGCATCATCGGCGCGCCGCTGGCCGAAGACATTTCGGTGATGCCTTATCAGGAAGAACCGCGCGATCTTCCCAATCGTTTTCGGATGCGCATCCTGCCGGACCAAGCGCGCCGTTTCTTCGTTCCGATCGTCGTCGTTGGCAGCACTGAAGGGCGCGAGTTCGCGCGCGCGACCTACCGTCGCGTGCTCGGTTCGATCGGCCCGCTTTATGCGAAGAACGTCGAACATTACGCGCGTTTGCAGCGCGACACGCTAGAGGTTGATACGCCGGACGAAGATCTCAACGCTGCTTTCGTTTGGGCCAAAGTCGGCATTGATAAGGGGATCGCGGAGAACCCGCTGCTTGGCACTGGATTGGTGGCGGGATTTCGCACTTCGGGCGAGAGCGAACGTCCCGGTTTCGCGTGGTACTTCGGACGCGATGCCCTGTGGACCGCTCTGGCGATCAACTCTTATGGCGATTTCAACTCTGTGCGCACGGCGTTGCGGTTTCTGGGAAGCTTCCAACGCGAGGACGGCAAGATCCCGCACGAGATCTCGCAGAGCGCAACGCTCATCAAGTGGTTTACGAATTACGCTTATCCGTGGGCGAGCGCCGATGCGACGCCGCTCTACGTGATCGCACATGCCGATTATTGGCGCGCGAGCGGAGATGTGGAGTTCATCCGCCAACAGTGGAAGTCAATCGAGCGTGCTTACCTTTTCACGGCTAAAACGGACGCTGATGGCAACGGATTGGTCGAGAACACTGGCGTCGGTCACGGTTGGGTCGAAGGCGGCGCGCTCTATCCGCCGCATGAGGAGATCTACATGCAGGGCGTGTGGATCGAGGCGTCGCGCGCGATGGCCGAACTCGCCGCGATGATGGGCGATCAGCAATTGGCTGCCGTCGCGCGAGAGAACGCTGAGCGTACGCGCGTCGCCACCGAAAAGACTTACTGGTTGGCCGATCGCGGTTTTTACGCCTTCGCTACCAATCGCCCGCGCAAGCAGAGACCGGAAGCGGAGCGCGGGCCAAACCGCGCGCGCCGTCAAAAGCGGATGGAAGAATTGAGCCGCGCCACGCTGATCGATGAGGATACGGTCCTGCCGGCGGTCGCCTTGTGGTGGCGGACGCTCGACGACGAGCGGGCGCAGAGCGAGCTGGACCACTTGGGGAGCGGTGCGATGTTGACCGATTGGGGAGCGCGCATCATCTCCAACCAAAGCCAACTCTACGACCCGCTCTCGTATCACTACGGCTCAGTCTGGCCCTTGTTCACCGGCTGGGTCGCTATGGGTGCCTACCGTTACGGCCGACCACACATCGGTTATCAGGCCCTGATGTCGAATGCGCTCCTTTCTTTCACCGGCGCGTTGGGCTACGCGACGGAACTTCTTTCCGGCGATTTCCACGTCGCCTTTGGGCGCTCGTCTCATCATCAAGTCTGGTCCGAAGCGATGATCGTCACACCGCTTGTTCGCGGACTGCTGGGACTCGAAGCCGTAAACGGCGGACGCGAGTGGCGCTTCATGCCGCAGCTTCCGGCCCACTGGGAGCGCGTCGCCGTGAAACGCTTCCGCGTTGGAGAAGCGAGATACGATCTGACGCTTCGGCGCGCGCGCGGACGCATGACGATCTACGTCGCGCCGAGCGAGCACCAAGGTTCAGCTTCCGCCGACTTCGCTCCAACGCGAGAGGCCGAGACCGCTGCGGGTCAACTCGCCCGCAAGTTGATCATCGGTCCAGCCTTTCCGCTCGACGCGCGCGTGCGCGCAGTGCGCGTCGGTGGGCGGCGCGTGCCTTTCGAGATCGAGCGGACCGGCGATGTTCAACGAGCCATCATCGCCGTGGAAACGCTTCCCGCTGAGATCGTCTTCGAGTACGACGAGGGAACGGATGTCATCCTCGAGCCGCCGGTGCTCGAACCGGGCGCACGCAGCCAAGGGCTGCGTCTTCTTCGCGCGCGTGCCGAACAAGAGGCGTTGCGCCTCGTCGTTGAAGGTTTGGGCGGTAGGACATACGTTCTGCGCCTTCATCCGGCAGCGCAAATCGCCGCGGTCGAGGGCGCGCGTTTCGCCTCGGGCAATGCGTCCGCCAGCAATCAGGAACTGTTCGTCGATTTCGAAGGGACGCCCGATTCTTACGTGCGCCGAGCGGTAACGGTCAAACTGCGACGGACGACGCGCTGACCTTGTAAAAGGCGAAAAAGCGCCGACGGCTTTGACCAGTCAAATTGCGACTGATGAAACGCTGCCCCCGCTTTCGCCACCCGATGCGAAAGCTCAATGCTGGGAAAGCCTCGTCGCGTCCGTGAAAAGCCCGTGAAGCCTCTTCGACCGTGCATGATCCCTTAGCATCTGATCCCCCGCGATGTGCTTGCTTCAGGCTTTATGCTAAAACGTTAAATAACTTGAGGCTTACGCAATAACTTGAGGCTTACGCAGTCGAACGCAGAGTCAACGATTCGCCGAGGCCGAGAAGCTCCATCC
>NZ_PSLQ01000027.1:0-40352 GCF_040289685.1 Pyrinomonas sp. | reverse complement strand
TCCGGCTTGATGAGGCGAAGAAAATGCCGAAGCGCGGATCGGCGAGGTTGGCGTGAACGCCGTTGATGATCAGCGCGCCTTGTGACTCTTGTAAGCCCTTGATGCTCAGCTCCCCCTTTGGCGATCTGATGACGCCTGGCGTAAGCGGCAGGGCGGCGGTGAGCGTTTGCGCTGGAAGCGGTAAGATGCGTATCTCCTCGCGTTTGAGGAGGGCTTTTGGAATGGTGGCGCCCGCTTCCACGTCGGTTGGAAGCGTACCGCCCGCGCTCACGGTGACGTTGGCGGCGAGAGGGGCGACAGAGAGACTGATGGCGAGAGATAGCTCCTTCTCCGATTCAATGGCGACGTTTTTCCGCGTCAGTGGCGCAAAGCCCTCGCGGATGATGCGCAACGTGTAACTGCCCGGCGCGAGGTCTGTGAACGATGCATGACCTTGTTCATCGCTCATAGCTTCAGCGACCGTCTCTCGCTCGTCTGCGGTTAGCAACGAGCATCGTGCGCCAACCAACGGTTGGTCTTTTTCATCAGTGATCGTCAAGATCAGACGTGACTTCTGCGGTAGCGCCGACGCGCTCCGCTGCTTTGTGCCATCCGCCAGCAAGGGTGCTAACACAAGGAGAGTCAGGAGTAGTGGAAGTCGGAAAGCCGGTAGTGAAAAGCGGCTGAATGAGAAGTTCACGTTATACCTCCGCCGCTTGGGGAGCGGGTGTCGAACCAAACGGTCGTCGCTTGCCTTGCAGGTCGTGATGCCGAGACGAAGGGAGTATAGCGCGCTCGGCTCGCTTCGAGCAAATCTATGCTGCAGCAAGCTAGCGAGGCGATTTGCCGTAATCGGAAGTCGTCTCTCATCCGGGCGGCACCTCGTGGGAGAAATCAGCCGCCGTTCGAAGCACGCCTCGATCACAGCCCATTGGGAACGGGTCTATCCTGCGGCGAGAAGCGCTGGGATCACTTGGTCGTGCGCACACTCAGATGAACAGCACGAGTAGGGCTCAAGCGGTTCGAGATATTTTAGTTTCGTCTTGGGGCTCGCGGTCGAACAGGTCATCGATGGCGCTGGTCAGCGGACCGAATCACGGCGATGAACTCTCACAAAAGAACGCTGCTTGAAGGATGACAAGCGCCCGGTTGCAACTCCGCTTCCAAATCCCGACTCACAAGAGAACGCTGCTTGAGGGATGCCCCGAACTTCGAACGAAGGATTGAGGGATATTCCTGAAATTTAGAACAGAGTTTCTTCAAAACACTGGAGATAGGAAGTTGCATAGCGCCCGGGCAAATACATCTCGCCTTGTTGGCGCGTCGGGAAGCACGCGTTGGCGCGGGAGATGACTCTCAGCGGGTGGCCGGTCGAAGCCTCATCGACGCCCGGTCAATCGACGGTTGACCAGCAGATAAAGGGTCGGCAGGACCAGCAGAATGAGCATGGGCGCGGTAATCATTCCACCGACGACGACCCGCGCTAAGGGGCGCTGCGTTTCCGATCCGATTCCGGTCGCCATCGCCGCTGGCAGCAAGCCGATGGCCGCCGATAATGCCGTCATTAAGACGGGGCGCATGCGCAGCTCCGCTCCTTTCATGATGGCTTCTTCTAGCGTTGAGCCTTCACGGCGCAGGTCTTCGATGTATGAGATCAATATCACCCCATCGAGAACGGCGACACCGAACAGAGAGATGAAACCGACGGCGGCGGAAATGCTGAAGTTAGTTCCCGTTACAAAGAGCGAGACGACTCCGCCAACGAGGGCTAGGGGGAGGGCGCTGAGGACCAGCAATACATTACGCAAGCGGTGGAAGTGGATGTAAAGAAGCATGAGGATGATGCCCAGACTCAACGGCACGCTTACGCGCAGCCGCGCCAACGCATCCTGTAGCTCCTGGAACTCGCCGGCCCATTCGTAACGGTACCCATCAGGAAGGTGGACCTGTTGAGATATCCTCCTTTTGGCATCCGTGATGGTGCTTTGTAGATCACGGCCGCGCACGCTGAACTTTATCGGGATATATCTTTCGTTCTGTTCGCGGTAGATGAATGATGCCCCGGTATACTCGATGATCTCCGCAACATCGCGCAGAGGGATGGTTGATCCGCTGGGCGTGCTGATGGGGATCTCCGATATGGCTTTGACGGTGTTGCGATAAGGCGGCAAGAAACGCACGACGACATCGAACCGCTTCTCTCCATCGAGGACTTGAGTGACGGATTGTCCACCGATGGCGGCTTGCACAGTCCCGTTGATGTCGTTCGGTAACAGGCCGTAGCGGGCGGCGCGTTCACGATCGATGCGGATCAAGAGATTGGGTTGGCCAAGCTCGGTTAAAACGCCCAAATCGGTGATGCCGGGAACGGCCTTCATCGCTTCCGCAATCTGGCGGCTGAGTCGGTCCAACTCCTCTAGATCGCTGCCGAAGAGCTTGAGCGAGTTTTCGCCTTTCACTCCAGACATCGCCTCTTCGACGTTGTCCTCTATAGCCTGGGAGAAGTTGTAGATTACGCCGGGAAAAAGTCTTCGCAAGCGCGCTTCCAGATCGCTGATCAACCTCTCTTTGGTCATTCCAGGACGCCATTGATCGCGCGGTTTAAGATCGACGAAAAACTCGCAATTGAAATAGCTCGTCGGGTCAGTTCCGTCATCTGGGCGACCCAACTGACTGATTACAGTAGTGACCTCAGGCTCTTCTTTGAAGACTTTACGCATCTTATCGACCAACTGGCTGGCATAGCTGAAAGAGATGGTGCTCGGCATCGCTGCGCGTACCCAGAGATTGCCCTCCTCGAGCTTCGGCATGAACTCCCCGCCGAGCGAGGACAGAATCAGCAGGGCAAAACAGAGGGTGATGACCGAAAAGGAGAGCGTCAGTTTTGGATGCTTGAGAGCCTTGTTGAGCGCGCGTCCGTACACCCGACGGATACTGCGCACGATGAAAGTCTCTTTCTCGTCTCCCTCTTTGAGAAGCGCAGATGAGGCAGCGGGGGCGAAGAGGAAGGCGATCAACAGAGCGCCTGTCAAAGCCAATCCGTACGTGACCGCCATCGGACCAAAGATTTTCCCCTCCACCCCTTTCATCGTAAAAAGGGGAAGGAAAGCTGCGACTATGATTCCGGTCGAGAAGAAGATGGCCGGTCCAACTTCCCGCGCCGCTCTGGCGATAATCGAGTCCTTGTCTGACGTCGCTGCTCTCTCTTCGGCAAGATGACGGCAGATGTTTTCCACCATGACGACCGAAGCATCGACGAGAATGCCGAAGTCGATTGCTCCCATCGAGATCAGATTGGCTGAGTCGCCGCGAATCGTCATGACGATGATGGTGAACAGCAAGGTAAGGGGGATGGTCGAAGCGACGATGAGCGAAGCGCGCAGTTCGCCCAGAAAAGCGAATATGATAAGGGACACGAAGACCATCCCCGTGACGAGGGTATGGGTCACCGTCGTCGTCGTGACGTTGATCAATTTGGTCCTGTCGTAATACGGGACGATCTTCACCCCTTTGGGCAGAACTCGCGAGTTCAGTTCGCTGACCTTTTCGCGCACGCGTTCTAAAGTGGGAAGGGACATCTCGCCCGGGCGCATCAGGACGATGCCTTCAACGATATTCGAATCTTCGTCTCGCCCGACGCGACCGAGCGGGACCTTTTCTCCGATGCTCACTTCTCCCAATTGTCTAAGATAGAGCGGCGTCCCACTCTTCGCTGTGACCATCACGTTGCCGATATCTCGCTCGTTTTTGAACAGCCCTATGCCCCTTACGTTGAAGCTTTGTTGTCCGATCTCCAAGTAGTTCGCTCCAACGTTGGCGTTGCTGCTTGCGATGGCGTTGATGACCTGTGTGATCGATACTCCGTATTGAATCAACTTGCGTGGGTCGAGGTCAACGTGGAACTCCTTGGTTGGACCACCGAAACTGACAACGTCAATAACGCCGGGGACCTGTTTGAATTGTCGCTCGAGCGTCCAGTCCTGAATGACCTTCAAATCCATCAGGCTGTAGTTTCGGTCTCCGACCAATTGGTAGCGATAAATCTCCCCAATGGCTGATTCCGGAGAGAGCTGCGGTTGCACGCCCGGCGGGAGAGAAGCTTGTTGTATGCGGTTCAGCACTTCTTGGCGATCGGCCATGTAGTCGGTCCCAAAATCGAAATAGCACTTTATATCGGTGAGTCCAAAGAGCGAAATCGAACGGATGACGTTTAACCCGGGCATCCCGTTAAGCTGGGTTTCAAGAGGCAAGGTGACCTGTCTTTCCATCTCCTCGGCTGACCAGCCTGGATTCTGCGCGATGATCTCGATCGTCGGCGGCGCTGGATCTGGATAGGCTTCGATGTCCAAACGCCTGAAAGCGAACAAGCCGCCAGCGGCTAGCGCCGCGGTCAAGGCGAAGATCAAAAGCTTTTCTCTCAATGAGAACTGTGTTATCTTACCAAACATTTTTGCTTTGCAAAGACGATTGGGATTCGACGCAATGACTCGATCACTTGACTCACCCTAGCAGACGGAGGATTAAAGTTTGATTGAAACCAGATTATTTCTCCAAAATTGTCTTTTCATCTCCTTGAGTGAGGTAGAGGCTACGCCATTGGCCGCGGCGGATCAGCGTTTCGCACCTTGTCCCCATCTTTGCCGAAAGAGAGACGGTATCCGCGAATTTCAAGACCGCAATCTTTTATCAGCGCTTGCGGTGCTGTTCGGCATGATCCCAGTCTTTTGTGCGGTTTCAACCATGATTCTCGCAACGCTCCTCTGCGCGTCAACGACTTTCGCTCAGTCGCAGGATGGCCCGGGGCAAGCTGCGACGATCTTCGATCATCGGGCGGGCGGACGGTTGTGGTTGTCGGGGCAGTTGAACCTCATATTTCAGTGGCATCCTCCGTTTCGAGCGGAGTACAGCGGCGAAAACAGCTTGAATCCGCGTCGCGAGAGCGCTCTCTCGCGAGTGCTCACGCTCTACGCCGGGGCGAGGGTGGCAAAAAAGACGGAGGTCCTATTCGATCTGGAGAGCGCTGGCGGAAAGGGCATAAGTGACGCGCTGGGACTTGCGGGTTACACGAACCTAGACGTTGTACGCAACCCGACGTTGGGCGCGAAACCTTATCTCGCCCGCTTAATGGTGCGCCAAATAATTCCGCTCGGCAAAGAGCAGATTGAGGTCGAGCCCGATCAACTGCATCTTACGCCCAAGCTGCCGGTGCGCAGGCTGGAAGTGCGGGCCGGCAAATTCAGCTTGGCGGACTTCTTTGATTTAAATTCGGTCGGCAGCGATAGTCACCTGCAGTTCATGAATTGGACAGTTGATAACAACGGCGCTTATGATTATGCGGCGGATACGCGCGGTTACACCTACGGCGTTTTGGTCGAGTATCAAGACCGGCGTTGGGGAGCGCGATTCGCCGAGGCGTTGATGCCCAAGGTGGCGAACGGAATCGAGCTGGATTGGGATCTGCGGCGCGCTCGAGCCGAGAATCTGGAGATCGAACTGCGGCGCGGTTTGCTTCGGGGAAGAACCGGTGCATACAGATTGCTCGCTTTCACCAATCATGCCAACATGGGAAGCTACCGCGAGGCGATCGAAGCTTACCTCGCTGGCAAAGAGAAGCTACCGGACATCGAGGCACATCGCCGCCAAGGGCGCGTCAAGTACGGATTCGGCGCGAACTTCGAGCAGGAGGTTAACGACCGAGTGCGAATATTCGGTCGTTGGGGCTGGAACGAGGGGCGGCATGAATCATTCGCTTACACCGAAGTCAACGACACGGTGAGCCTTGGAATCGATTTGAGCGGCAAGCTTTGGCACCGCAGCGGCGACAAGATCGGAGCGGCTTGGGTGAGCAATGGCATCTCGGAAGATCATCGTCGGTATCTGGCGTTGGGCGGACGTGGATTCCTGCTCGGCGATGGGGCGCTCAATTACGGGCGCGAGAGCATCTTCGAGAGTTACTACACGATGCGCCTTTGGCGGGGCATCTTCGGCTCTTTCGATTTGCAGCACATAGTCAATCCCGGATACAACCGCGATCGTGGTCCAGCGATCGTCCCAGCACTACGTTTGCATGTCGATTTTTGAGTTGCTCGAAGGCCGCAGTTGAGCTTCCGCGTGAAAGTCGAACCGTGTGGTGGCTTTCGGTTCAGTGCGCTGAGGTCTTGGGGGCTCACGCTTGGATCGGTGGTGACTTGGCGAGTTCCTCTCTTCCGTGCTATTAGAGGGCGAGAGTTGTGCTGGTCCTCGCGAGCGAGGATCGGTCTGTAGAAGAGCCATCGTGTGAGATCGCTGGTAGAGGGAGCGATCACGAAGAGAAAGGTGGCAAAGAAAAGATCGCTGCACGGAGCGCTCGCCGATAGCGCGGAAGATCGAGCGGACCAAAGCGCACCGGGCTTGATCCCACTTGCGCGCAGGCGCGAGCAGCAAGTCGGAGGGAAGTTGACGCTCGCGTTTTCAAGCGATGATGTCGCGCAGGGCAGGTCGGCCTGTGTTGCGCGCGCGATGGGAGAGAATTCAACCGAAAGATGTCAGAGTTGGCACAAAGATTAGCACCGCAGCATCTGAGCGAGAAGCCTTTGGATGCGATCATCGAAGCGCGCGCGGTAGAAAAGTTCTACGCGCAGCCGGACGGGCGGCGCATTCAGGTGATCGCGCCGACAGATTTGACGATCTACGCCGATCAGATACTAGCGTTGCTTGGCCCATCGGGATCTGGCAAGTCAACTCTGCTCCGAATGCTCACCGGGCTTGTGGCGCCATCTGCGGGCGAGGTCTGTTGGCATGGACGACCGCTCGATGGGCAGCGACCGAACGTCGCTGTGGTCTTTCAAAGCTTCGCGCTCTTTCCGTGGTTGACCGTGCTCGAAAACGTCGAGGCGCCGCTTCGCGCGCGAGGCCTCGGGGCGATCGAGCGGCGCAAACGCGCCCTGAAGATCCTCGACACGGTTGGATTGGATGGTTTCGAGACCGCTTATCCGAAAGAGCTATCAGGCGGCATGAAGCAGCGCGTTGGGGTAGCGCGGGCGCTCGTTGTTGAACCCGAAGTGCTCTTCATGGATGAGCCTTTCTCCGCGCTCGACGTTTTGACGGCGGAGAACCTGCGCGGCGAATTGCTCGAACTTTGGTTGGAACGGAAGATACCGACGCGCGCCATCTTCATCGTGACGCACAACATCGAAGAAGCCGTGTTGCTCGCTGATCGCGTGGTTGTGCTCGGACGCAATCCGGCGCGCATTCGCGCCGATCTTCAGGTGGGATTAGGGCGACCGCGAAGTCGCAAAGCGGAGGAGTTCATCGCGTTGGTCGATTACATTTACAAGGTCCTGACGCAACCTGAGGGGACGGCGAAGATCGAGGCGCCTGCGACGGCAGAAGCGGCCAAGCCGAAGCCGGTGATGTTGCCGCACGCGCGGCCCGGCGGAATAGCAGGGTTGCTCGAGATCTTGCTCGATCGTGATGGGCGCGATGATCTTTATCATCTGGCCGATGAACTCGTCATGGAGGTCGATGACCTGTTGCCGATCGTCGAAGCGGCACATCTTCTGGGGTTGGTGCGCGTGCACGAAGGCGACATCGAGATCACGCCACAGGGTCGGGCCTTTGCCGAAGCCGACATCCTTTCGCGCAAGCGGATCTTTCGCGAGGCGGCGCTCGCGCACGTGCCTTTGCTTCGCCAAATCGAGCACGCCTTACGTGCCAAGTCCGATCACACCTTGCCGGACGATTTCTTCCACGACATACTCGATGAACATTTCTCCGAAGAAGAGGCGCAGCGTCAATTGATGACGGCGATTCACTGGGGGCGTTACGCCGAGATCTTCGATTACGACGCGCAAAGCGGGCGCATCTTTCTGACCGAACCATGAGATCGAATCATTGAGGTTCAGTGCGGCGGAGCGGTTCAATGTTGCCTTTGATGACGAGAGCGGTAGCGTTTGAGCGCTTCGGCTCCCGTTTGATCGATTTGGTGATCTTCAGCGCGCTCGTCGCGCTCGTTTACGGCATAGCGGTCGCCGCTCTTCCGTGGTTCGGTCCGGTCAGCCCGCAAGTCGAGATTTCGCTCGCGCCGCGGGCGCTGCCAGCTTACGCTGGATACTCGCTGTTGCGCATGGCGGTGGCTTACCTTTTGAGCCTGCTTTTCGCGCTCATATACGGCTACGTCGCGGCGTATCATGCGCGTGCCGAGCGCGTGATGATCCCGCTGTTGGATGTGCTGCAGTCGATCCCGGTCCTCAGTTTCTTGCCCGGCGTGATGTTGGCGATGGTCGCGCTCTTCCCGACCAGACAACTGGGCGTCGAACTCGGCTCGATCATCCTGATCTTCACTGGACAGGCGTGGAATCTAGCCTTCAGTTTCTATTCATCGCTCAAGAGCATTCCGCGCGAACTGCGCGAAGCGGCAGACATCTACCGTTTCAACCGCTGGCAGCGCTTCACGCAGCTTGAACTCCCGTATGCCGCGATCGGACTCATCTGGAACTCCATGATGTCGGTCGCCGGAGGCTGGTTCTTCCTGATGGCGTGTGAGATGTTCGTCTTAGGGCAACGTGATTTCCGCTTGCCGGGGCTGGGATCGTACTTACAAACGGCGGCGAGCGCCGGCGACACGCACGCGATCCTGTGGGGATTGGCGATGATGATCGGAATCATCGTCGTGCTTGATCAACTGCTCTGGCGTCCGCTCATCGCTTGGGCTGACAAGTTCAAGTTCGAGCAGGTTGAAAACGCGCTCGCGCCGCGCTCTGTGGTGCTTGATCTATTGCGTCGTTCGCACGCGCTCACGCAACTGAACCGTCGCCTGTTCCGCCCCATCGGCGAAGCGATACAACTGCGCTTCGCGCGGCGAGCCAGCGAGCGCTTGGCGCTGCGGTCAGCGGGACGAAGCGAGCTTGCGCGAGCGATCGAGTATTTGTGCGCGGCGCTCCTTGCGGCGCTCATCGGGTATGGCGTATGGCGCGCCGCGCGAACCTTCTCGACGCTGACAGCGGCTGAAGTTCAATTGCTCGTGCGAAGCGCTGCAGCGACCTTTTTGCGCGTCGTAGCGGCGCTGTTGATCGGCGTCGTGTGGACGGTGCCGGTCGGCGTCTGGGTCGGGCTCAGACCGGGCCTTGCGCGCGTCGCGCAACCGCTCGCGCAGATCGCCGCTTCGATTCCGGCCACAGCGCTCTTCCCGGTCCTGTTGTTGGTGCTGATTCGCTGGGGCGGCGGGATCAACGTCGGGGCCATCGCGCTGATGTTGCTCGGCACGCAATGGTATATCCTTTTCAATGTCATCGCTGGTGCGACTGCCATCCCCAACGATCTTCGGGAAGTAACGGCGCTTTTCGGCTTCGGTCTGCTGGATCGATGGCGGTCGTTGATCTTGCCGGCGATCTTCCCCTATTTGGTGACGGGCCTAGTAACGGCAGCGGGCGGGGCATGGAACGCGAGCATCGTCGCCGAGTATTTCAATTTCAAGGGGGAGACGTTGATCGCGACCGGGCTCGGCGCTACCATCAGTCGTGCGACCGATGAAGGCAACCTCAATCTTCTTCTCGCCTCGACATTGACGATGATCTTGATAGTCGTTTTGATCAACCGTTTGGTTTGGCGTCGGCTCTACCGACTGGCCGCCACTAGGTTTAAGCTGGAAACCTGATGCCGCAGGCGGTAACTGGCGAGGCATTCGGTTGGCGACGCCAGTGGGATTCAAGCTGGAAACCTGATCTGCTGTTCCAAATATTCCAAAAGCGCTCGATCGTAAGCCCTTTCTCCTTTACCTTGCCGAACTCCATGAAGCATCTTAGCTGATCCTAGAGCCTCTGTTATCGCTAGCTGCGCCCTTGTTTCTGCGCTCAAAGCCATCAGATTCAAGCCGGAGAATCGAGCGCGGTCGAACTCCGCTCGGCATTTCGCATGAGGTTGAAGGGCGCGAAGGCCGTAAACCGTTCCAGTGTTAGAACTCTAGATCGAGCGATAGGCGGATCTGGCGCGGCGCGGCGAAGAGCGCTGGCGACGCGAAGCTCGGCAACGGGCGTGCGCCGGAGCCGTAATAGGGATTGAGCGCGAGCGCGTTCGGATGATTGAAAAGGTTGAAGAACTCTGCTGCGAGGTCAAAGCGGCGCGTCGGACCAAAAGGGAAATAGCGGATGAGGCGTAGATCCACATTGAAGTTAGCGGGCGTGCGCAGCGAGTTGCGTCGCGCTTGCAGCGGGCGCGAGCGCGGCGGAAAAGCGCGGCTCCGTTCTTCGTCGCTTCCGGTCAGTGGATCAATGGGACGCCCGCTGTTGAACGTCACGATGGGTGCGACTTCAACGTGTTCGAAGGCTTTCATCGGCCAAGCGCTCTTTCGCCCTTCGGCCAGCGGCAGATCGAAGAGAGCGCTCACGGCGAGGCGTTGGCGCAAGTCTTCGCGCGAGCTGGCCCATTCGCTTCTCAAATCGAAGGGGTTGGGCGGTTGCTCATCGAAGTCCGAGGCGTCGTCCTTTGCGCGCGCGAGGGTGTAGGAGACCAGACATGCGAACTCGCGGCTGAACCTGTGGTCGAGCGCCAGCGTCAAGCCGTGGTAACGCGAGTTCGCGCTATTTTCGAGTTGATAGATGGCATCATAACGCGGATCGAGGCGCGCGCGGCTGAACACTGGGCGCCCGACCAGTTGTGGAGTGGGAACGATCGTTTCGGACAGCGCTGCCGCATCGAAGATCGCGGGCGGCAGAAGGTTCACGTTGCGCGTTCGCGGCAGGTGAAGTCCGCGGACGAACAAGTAGTCGGCGCGCAGAGTTGTGTCCGCCGCGATCAGGCGTTCGAAGCCGAAGCCAGTTTGCAGGCTGTAAGGCATGGCGGCGCGTGGATCGGGACGATAGACGGATGGT
The DNA here is from genome assembly GCF_040289685.1 of Pyrinomonas sp. NCBI lineage: Bacteria > Pseudomonadati > Acidobacteriota > Blastocatellia > Blastocatellales > Pyrinomonadaceae > Pyrinomonas > Pyrinomonas sp. Next base: position 29,526 of record NZ_PSLQ01000027.1, on the reverse strand, counting down.
GCGACTTCGGGGAAGGGAACGGTCGCTCGGGAAAATCCTAGCGCACGATAGATGCGTGCGGCGACGAGATCCTCGGCGATCTGGACAAAGGCGCGTCGGCCATCCAGTTGCAACGCGCGATTCGCAAAGGCGAGCGGCAATCGATCGCGAAAGACTCCGATGCTAGCCCTCGCGAGCAAGCGATCCGAGAAGCTCCAGACCAGACCGAAGCGTGGGCTGAAGCCATCGCGTTCGGTGTGAAAAGGCCTCGGCAGCTCTTCGAGATCATAACGCACGCCTAAGTTGAGAGCGAGATGCGCGCTGGCGCGCCATCGGTCCAGCGCGAAAGCGCCGAAGCTTACGACATTCATCTCGGTATGCGGATCGCCGAACGCCTGACGCCAGAGAGCAGGGCGCCCGGCGATCAGATCATCGAGCGTGCGAAAGATGAAATAGCCGCCAAAACCATCATCCAGCGCGCTTCGCAGCGAAACGCGGTTGACGCTTGCGCCCGCCTTCCATTCGTGGAGCGAGCGCTCGATGGTGATCGTCTCGATCATCTGTTGCCGATCTTCGCGACGATCGCCGAGCAGACCGAGAGGCCGTCCGGCGCGCACCAAGCCGACGATTTCAAAGCCTGTGCCGCGCGCGCCCTCGGCGACCGAGACGCGCCGCCGACTCCATTGCAGTCGAAGCTCGTTGGCGAGCGAAGCTGACAGAGTCGAGACCAGATTCGCCGTCGCTTGGTGGTCCAGCGTCGAACGATCGCCGCGCGCCGTCGGATCGATGGGGAGATCGGTGTTGAGTCTAGCGGCAAGCGCCGAGTCGAAGGTGTAAGCGTAACGAAGGTGGAGCGTGTGGCGCGAGCCGAGGATCCAAGTCAGCTTGCCGGCGGCTTCGGTTTCGCGTCTCCCAGTCGAGAAGCGGTCTCTGACCGGCGGACTCTTCGCCGTGAATCGAACGGCGCCGAGCGTCGCGCGCAGCATCGGGGCGACGTCCGACAGCTCCTCGCTGGCGAGATGTTCTTGCTCGGCGGCCACGTAAAAGAAGAGGCGATCACGGACTACGGGGCCGCCCAGCGAGAAGCCCGGCTGAAGGCGACGAAAGCGCGGTCGCGCGTCGCTTTCGATGAACGGTTCGCGCGCGTTTAGGCGCTCGTGTTGTAGAAAGGCGAACAGATCTCCGTGAAACTGATTCGTCCCCGTTTTCGTCACGACGTTGATGCTGCCTCCGGCGAAGCCGCCGAACTCAGCCGAGACGCCGTTGTTGATCACTTGGAACTCGCGCACGATCTCCGGCGACAACCCGACGCGCGCTTCGCCGGTCGTTTCGTCTGTATTGTCTAATCCGTCGATCGAGATGGCATTGCTTTGCGGTCGCAGACCACCGAAGCTGAAACCGCTATTGAACGTGCCCGCTGTCGGCGAAGCTGGTCCGACTCCCGGTGCGAGCAGAACGAATTGCAGGTAGTTGCGATCGTTGACGGGAAGCTCCTCGATCTGTTCGGGCTCGATCGTGGTCGCTGCGGCCGTTTGCGTCGGATCGAGCGGCGAGCCGCGTTCCGTGACGGTGACCTCGGCGTTGATCGCGCGCGGTTGCAAGACAAGGTCGAGGCGCGTCGCGCTGCCGACGTGCAGCGCGAGCGCGCGATTGACGTATAGCGCGAAACCTTCGGCTTCGACGCGGACCTCGAATTCCCCGACCGGCAGCGACGAGAACCTGTAGTTGCCCTCGGCGTCGCTGAACGCGCTTCGCTCTTGACCGGTTGGAAGATGGCGCACGGTGATGCGCGCGTTGGCGATCGGCGCGCCGGTCTGTTCGCGGACGCTGCCGATGAGCGAAGCTTGCGTCGCCGAGATCTGCCACGCTGAAGCTGGTCTGGTCCAGAAGATCACGGATGAACAGAGCGCGATGAACGCGACGGCGAAGAACTTTCCTTGTGATTTCATCGAAGATCCTCAACTAACGCTGAACGCGCTATGATCCTAGTTCGAGTCGGTGGCGCGCGGCCATGCGGTAGAGCGTTTTGCGATTAATGCGCAGGATCTCAGCCGCGCGTTTGCGATTGCCTCCAGTCGCTTCGAGCACGTAGAGCAGATATCTTCTCTCCATCTCCGCCAAAGAGGGTAGATCAGCGAAGAGCGCCGTTAGCTTGTCGGCCGTGTCTGTCGAGGGTTGGCTCGGCGCTGACGTTGGAGCGCTGATTCTCGGCGGCAGATCTTCCACCGTGATCGTCCCATCACGATCAAGCGTGACAGCGCGTTCGATCGTGTTCTCCAGCTCGCGCACGTTCCCCGGCCAGACGTAGCGAAGGAGACAGTCGAGCGCAGGCGGCGCGATGGTCGGCACGCACCGTCCGGGCGGCGTGTGTTTGCGCAAGAAATGGGTGACGAGCAGCGGGATGTCTTCGCGTCGTTGGCGCAAAGGGGGCAGCGCGATCTGGATGACGTTGAGCCGAAAGAAGAGGTCGTGACGAAACGCGCCGCGTTCAACCAACTCTTCGAGATCGCGATTGGAAGCGGCGATGATGCGCGCATTGACGCGCACGGGGGCGCTGCCGCCGACCGGGATCACCTCGCGTTCCTGGAGCACGCGCAGGAGTTTGACTTGTAGGTTTGGACTCATCTCGCTCACTTCATCGAGAAAGACCGTTCCGTGTCCGGCTAATTCGAAGATGCCCCGCTTGTTGCTGATCGCGCCGGTGAAGGCGCCCTTGACGTGTCCGAAGAGCTCCGACTCGAGCAGCGTTTCGGTCAGGGCACCGCAGTTGACCGGAACGAACGGTTGATCGCGGCGCGCGCTGTGGGTGTGGATGGCGCGCGCGACCAGTTCTTTGCCCGTGCCCGACTCGCCCGTGATCAGTACGGCCGTCGGCGCATCCGAGACCCGGGCGATCAGTTTGTAGACCTCAAGCATGGTCGGCGTGCGTCCGACCAGCTCGCTCGGCGATTCGCTTTCGCCGGCTTCTTCGGCGCGCGCGACGCCGCTCGCGCGGCGCATGTCGAGGGCGCGTCGCACGGTCGCCACCAAGGCATCGATGTCGAAGGGTTTGCTGACGTAGTCGAACGCGCCATCTTTAACGGCGCGAATAGCGGTTTCAATCGAACCGAACGCGGTCATCAAAATCACTGGGAGCGATGGGTGATCGCGTCGCAGGTGGTCGAGCAGCATCAACCCGTCGAGGCGCGTCTTCATGCGAATATCGCTGACGAGCACGTCGGGGCGAAACTCCTCGACCGCCCGAAGCGCCTCTTCGCCGCTTTGCGCAAAGAGCGTGGCGAAGCCCTCGCGCGCGAAGACTTCGCACAAAAGATCACAGGTCACGGGATCGTCGTCAACGACGATGATGCGTGGAGGATGCGACATCGGCATTGATCTCCTCTGAGTCGTCGTCGGCAGGCGCATCGGCGGCGGGCAGCGTGAGGCGGAAGATCGCGCCGCGTCCGGCGTGCGGGACGGCTTCGATCTGCCCGCCGTGCTCACGCATGATTTCGCGCGCGATCGCCAGTCCGAAACCGCTGCCTGACGGTTTAGTCGTCCACATCGGTTCGAATAGATGATCGAAATCTTCGGGGGCGATGCCCATTCCCGTATCGCGGAAGAGGATCTCGACCGTTTTCCGGTCGGCAGAAGACGAGGTCGTGATCTCCAACTGTCCGCCGTCCGGCATGGCGTCGATGCTGTTGTTGACTAAATTGAGAAAGACTTGGCGGAAAGCGTCTCTGTCAAGCTGCACGCAAGGGAGGCGGGGGGCAAGCGTCGTACTGGTTGCGATGCGGTGTTCGTCAAGCGTCGGTTTGACCAACCACAAAAGGTCGCGGATGAGAGCGTTCAAATCAGTGGGGCGCAACACCGAACGGGGGCGGTGAGCGCGTGCCAGCAACTTTCTGACGATGCCGACGATGAAGTCGAGTTGCGTTTGGATGATCTGAAAACGGCGTTCGGTCTCCGCGTTTTGTGGCACAGCGCGAGCGAGAAGCTTCAAGTGGCCGGAGATGGCATTGAGCGGCGTGCCGATCTCGTGGGCAAGCGAAGCGGCGATCTGCCCGACCACGGCCAAACGCTCCGACTGGGCAAGCTGTTGCTGCATTCTGAGCAGTTGCTCGTTGGCCAGTCGAGCTTGCTGCGTGGCGCGTTCGACCTCTTGGCGAAGCCGTTCGTTGAACCCGCTGATCTGTGCGAGCAAACGCTCGCGTTCGCGGTGGCGTTCGCTGATCTCATCCATGAGCGAATTGAAGCTGCGCGCGATTTCGCCCAGTTCGTCTTCGCGCCGAATGCGCGCGCGCGCGGCGAGATCTCCGCTGCGAGCCAGCGCCATCGCTTGCATGATGTCGCGTGCCGGGCGTCGGAAGAAGAGAGCGAACAACGCATAGAAGAGGGCTACCGATGTCAACACGGCTCCGGTTAACACGAAGGCGTGCTGGCGCTGCAGGCGGGCGACGAACTCGCTTTGCGAACTTTTGGTGACGAGCGCGCTGATGTAACCATTGTCTTTCGGATCATCGCGGTCATTGATGGCGACCGTGATCTCCCAGTGGCGCACGCCGTTGCGTTCGGTTTCGCGCGAGAAGACCTCCGGCAGCGGGTGGTCCAACTCGCCGAATTCGTTGTCCGGCGCGCTCGCGTCGAGCACGGGCAAGCGCGTCCCATTCGGCGCCGTGGTCGCGACGAGCTGCAGCCCTTGGGCTGTTCGCTGGTAGACATCCAGCTGTTTGAAATCGCGGCGCGAACTGAGGATCAACTGCATCTCCTGCTGTAGGTCGGCGGGCGTGCTGAAGTAGTCATGCGTCGCCGTCCGTTTGGCGAGCGTGATCACTTGACTGATGGCGTTGTTGTAGCGGTAATCTTCCACGAGCGCGCTTGTAATCAAGCCGTGCAAGTAGGAGGAGATGAGCAAGATGAGCGTCATCGTGCTCGCCGCCAACAGAAGGAGCTTCCATTGAAAATTGAACCGCAAGCGCATCATCACAATTCCGATGAATCAACTGAAGGCTCGGCGAGGTGGCGAGTCGAGGTGCTCGTCGCGGGCGATCCCGTGCGGGCCAGCGTCGTTTTGGCGCGTCGCCGCCCACGCGAGGTCGCGCTGTTCGATACCGGGCTGGCGTTGCACGAAGTTTCGCTCCGCGCCGCACTCGCCGCGCGCGGTCTTGCGCCAGAAGATGTCAGCATGGTCTTCAACACACACGCGCACGTCGATCACTCGCACAACAACTCGCTTTTTGCGCGGGCGCGCATCTATTGCTCGGCGCGTGACCGACAATGGACGCGCGCGCTGCATGCCGCGCTGAGCGCGACCAACGAGGCCGACGCGCCGGAACTGTTGCGATTTTACCCCGATCTCGCTTCCGGCGCCTACGATCCGAAGATCGTGCGCAAGATGTTCGAGATCGAGCGCCTGCTGTGGGATGATGCGCGTCTTGGAGACGACCGCCAGTGCGCTTGGTTGGAAGAAGCGTCACTGCCCACTGGCATTCACGCGATCGCGACTCCGGGCCATGTCCCTTTTCACACCTCGTTCATCATCGATGCTGACCCTTTTCCGGTTCTCGTCGCCGGCGATGCGCTTCTCATGCGCGATGAGGCCGACGCCGTTTTGCAGTTAATGCCGCCGCACGATCCGGTCGCCTACCATCGCTCGCAGCTTTGGGTGCTCTCCTTTCACGGCCTGATCGTGCCCGGCCACGACGCTCCGTTTATGAACCCCTTCGCCACCGAACGGCCATGATCATCTCTTGATCTTTCAACGGACCAAGTGGGCTCCCAGCTGGTAGCTCACCGCGACCCAAAAACTGGCCCAGGCTAGTGCGCTGAGCAGATTGAGCGCGCTGTACTTGAGCGGGTTCATCCCGGCGGTGGCGCAGACGAGCGGAATCGTGATGCGCAACCCGGCCGCGAAGCGCGAGAGCAGCACCGTCCAGACGCCGTGACGCGCCACCAGCGCACGCACGCGCGGCAGCCAGCGGCGCAGGCGGGCAGACCGTTCGACGAGGCGTGCGGCGCGATCGTGCGCGAGGTAGAAATAGACCTGATCGCCCGCCGCTCCGCCGAGCGCTGCTGCTATGATGGTCCAGCGCCAATCCAAGTAGCCTGCGCCGCAGAGCGCGCCAGCGATGATCAGCAGCCCTTCGCCTTCCCAAAAAGCGGCGAACGCGATGGCCAAATAGCCGTAACGCGAGAAAAGGCGGATCAATGAATCTTGATCGGAACTGGCAAGCAGCTCACTGCAGAATCGCGCGAGCGTCGTTTGTGCGAAATCGTAAAGCATCGTCAGCGAAAACGAGCAGCGGTTTGCTGCCGAGGGTTGATCTTCGTCACGGCAAAGCTCGCCCGCTGGGCAGCGGAGATGCTCGCCTGTTTTTGAGCCGCCGCTCGAGGCGCGAAGCCATTCGCCGTCTCAGCGTTCATTCTCTACGGACGAGGGTTTCCGCGCCGCTTCGTGTCTTAGGTCTTTGCCGAAACCCGACTCTTTTCGGCAGGTCCGCTCGCACGTCCGTCTCCCTTCTTCGTCATCGTTTCGGTGGCGGGCGCGGCTCGACCTTCGATTCGGCGCTCTGCTGATCTCCCTGAAACGTCGAGTCATGTTCCGATCCCTCGTCTCGGTGCGATGGCGTATAGCTCACTTCAGCGAAGCGTTCGCGCGCGTTCGGTCGAGCGCGGCACCGCTGCGTTGCGCGCGGTGTGCGAGGTTCGATGCCGAGAGGATTTCTTGACTGAGTTCTGGCAGATCGGCGGTGACCTCGCAAAGGACGCGCAGAACGCGTTCGACGTCTTCATCGTGCAAGCGCGCATAGACCGGCAATTGCAGTGCGCGCGTGGTCTGTCGCGCTCCCGGGCAGTCGGCGGCGAACTCGGCGAACAACGGGAGTTCGGAGCAGAGATCGACGTGCGTCGTTTCGCAATCTATGGCGCGCCGGATCATGCGGCGTGCCGTGCGCGCCGGATCTGAGACGTAGATCGAATATTGGTAGTAGACGTGTTCAGCGTCGGCGATCACTGCGGGCGCGCGCACTTGACGGTGGTTCGCCAGCGCGCGCGTGTAGCGTTCGGCGTGCGCTCGCGTGCGCGCGTTGGCGTCATCGAGCTGGGCCAGTGCGCGCAGCCCCAGCATGGCCTGCGCGTTCGTGTAACGTCGGTGGTAGGCGGCGGGAAACGGCGCGAGCGGGCGAATCTTCTCCCAGACGAACCGCGATAGATCGTAATGGCCAAAGAGTGAGACGGCTGCTTGCAGCGGAAAACCCCAGAGCGCATAACCGCGCGGGCTGATGGCGCAGCGCGCCAAGTATCCGAGCGCGAACCGTCGGGCCAGTTCGCTCGTTGAGGGTGGCGGCTCAGCCTCGACCTGCGCGCGAATGCGCGCGGCGAGAGCGGCGTCGTCCGTAATGGCCATACCGCCGCCGTAGGTGTTGATCCCTTTGAGCATCTGGAAGCTGAAGAAGGCTGCCGTGCCGAACGTGCCGACGAGCCGTCCGCGATAACGCGCGCCGACCGCTTGCGCACAATCTTCGATGACCGCAAGATCGTACTTTTCCGCAAGGCGCAAGATCGGTTCCATCTGGCATGGCTGGCCGTACAGGTGTGTGGGTAAGATGGCACGCGTTCGGCAGGTGATCGCCGCTTCGATCTTCTCCGGCGCGATGTTGAAGGTTCGCGCGTCGACATCGACGAAGACCGGTCGCAGCCCGGCGCGCCGCACCATTTCGGGGACGACCCAGAAGGTCAGCGCTGGCACGATGACTTCGCTGCCAGGTGCCAGATCGAGCGCCCGCAGGATGTAGTAGCAGGCCATGCGCCCGTAAGAGGTCGCCACGGCATGCGCCACTGCATGATAGGCGGCAAAGCGCGCTTCGAATTCGCCGATGGCCGGACCGGAGATGGCCGCGCCGCGGCGGAAAGCTTCGATCACGACGCGCTCGTCGCCGGGTACCGAACGGATGCCATAACGGGCAATGGCACGCAGCTTCATGCCGTCATCCTCCGCGACGCATCGAGATCAACCGGTTCTTGTGCAGGAGCCGCTCCTTCTTGCATCCATCGGCGGTCGAAATGATCATACGCGCGCCAAGCCAGATCGTCCAAGGTCTGCACAGGGCGCGTATGCGTCAACGCATGCCACCCGAACAGGTTGAACAGCTGCGAAGGCCGACCGTAAAAGCGCGAGTAAGCCATGCCGAGCAACAGACGCGCGCGCTGTGGCGACAGTTGCGGATGGGTGAAGGTGAGCGTGTAGCCATCGAATTTCTCCCAGTCGCGCTCGAAGATGAGCGGTCGCAGTTGTTTGAAGAGCGGCGTGCCGGGATACGGAGTGAGGATTTTGAAATTGGCATAAGCTGTGTCGAGGTCGCACGCGAACCGGATCGTTTCGCGGATGCTCTCTTCGGTGTCCTGCAAGAAGCCGAAGACGTAGAAGGCGGTGGTTTTGATGCCGCGTTGCCAGCACAGCGTGACCATGCGTCGGATGTGCTCCGGCGGAATATAGCGCCGACCGACGCGCTTGAGCACGTGCGGGTCTGGCGACTCGACGCCGAAGGATATGCCGCGTAGTCCCGCGGCGTGAAGAGACGCGATGAGTTCTTCATCGAGATCGTCCATGCGCGTCTCACATTCGAAAGAGCAAGAGAGCGAGCGCCGTTGCATCTCGTCGGCTAGTTGTAGGCAGCGTTGGCGGTCGAGCGTGAAGATCGGGTCGCGGATGACGATGTGCGGGCGGTGAAAGAGCGCGCAAATCTCCTCCATCTCGGCGACGACCGAGCTTACTGAACGCGCGCGGAATTTCGCTGTGATGCGATGCGGGCAGTAGGTGCAATGCTCTGGGCAACTGCGGCTCGTGAGCATCGGGACGGCGCGCGCCAACCCCATGCGTCGGCGGTTGGTGTAACCGAGCTTCGGCACTTCCACCAAATCCCATCGAGGGAAGGGCAACGAATCCAAGTCCTCGATCGCCGGACTCTGGACCAGTCCGCGCAGCTCTTCTCCACGCGCCAGCCGTTCGGCTGCAGCTTCGGGTTCGCCGATGATGACGAAATCGGCGATGTCGGCGAACAATTCCGGCATGAAGGTCGCGGGCGTGCCGAAGAAGCCAACCCGCATGCCGCGCGCGCGCGCGCGCGCAGCCCATTCGCGCTCGTGTTTGTAATCGACGAGCGAGGTGAGCACGAGCGCAAGATCGCCGGCGGTTGGTTCGCCGCGCGTCACGACGACGCGATGCCCATAACGGGCGAAGATGGCGGCGAGGTATCCAACGTGCGGGCTTGGAAGGCGCTGAAAAGCGCGCCGCACGCAGACGATCATGCGCGTGTAAAAAGAGTCGGCGTAGAATCGCGAACCGTAACCGCCCGCGATGGTGTCTTTGTTGACGTAACCACCCTTGGCTTCAAGATCAGCGATGACGACGGTGAACATTTTCGATCATCCTCTCCGATTGGAATTTCAACGGCCCACCGATCGCTTATTCGTTGGGCGATGTTGCGGCGAAAGCAGCGGTGGCCCACTTCTTTGCAACCCCCTTTCTCCCGACCGTCGACGGTCGACCTAGCGCACGGCTACTGGCGCGAACCCATGCTCAAGGTGAGCGACCCTCGACCGTTGGCGGTCGGCCTTGCATCCACGATGCGACGAAGTTTCCTCTGCGCGCCACGCAATGCGCCGTGCGGCACGACGTGCACGCGCAGTTCGTACAGTCCCATCTCATAGTTCTTCCAGAAATCGCCGAACCGTTGGCGCAAGCGCGCGCGCGTTTGTTGCTCCAACTCCGATGCGGAACGATCGGTTTCGACCTGCAGCTCGATCACATCGCGCACGCCGTCGTGGCGCACCGTCGCCTGCCATTCGCTCGCCGCAGAGTCGCCGAGCAGCTCGGCGAAGACCCATGGCCCGACGTTGCCCATTCCGCAGACGACCATCTCGTCGCAGCGAGCGCGGACTTTGGCGATCCTTCGGGCGGGCCAGCCGCACGTGCATGGTTCTTCAACGAGGCGCGTCAGGTCGCCAGCGCGGTAACGAATGAGCGGCATGACGGATCGCGTAAGCGTCGAATAGACCAGTTCGCCGTAGCCTTCGGCATCAGCGTCGGCGATCTCGAAGAAGAAGTCGAGATCGTTGCGGTGATAACCATCTTGCGCTGGACATTCGATCCCAAGCGCGCCGAAAGCCTCGGTCTGTCCGTAATTCAGGTAGAGGGGCGCCTGCCAGACGGATTCGATCCAGCGACGCGTCTGCTCAACGATGTTCTCGCCGCCAGCGAAGAGAAACTTCACTGGCCACGTGCCGTTCGCCGCTGCCGTTTCGCTCAAGCGGACGAGCCACGACGGTTCACCGAAGATCACCGTCGGGCGGTAAACGCGCACGCGCGCGTGGAACTCCTGCGGATCGATCTTGCCAGCTTCCAGGTGAAAGCAGCCGATCTCGTTGAGCGCGGCGCGCAAGACGGCAGGCGAAACCCAAAACGAGCAGTCAAAGGCGCTCGCCACGCGATCCGCTTTTTTCAGCCCAAGGAGCCGCAAAGAGAGCGCGGCCAGCTTCCCTGCGCGCTCCATTTCGCGCTTTGAAAAGAAGAGGCGTTTCGGAACGGGCGAGGTGGTACCGGTCGTCTCGAACGCCGTGTCGGGGCGTTCGATGAGGAACGCTTCCGCGCCGTACATGCGCAAATCTTCGCCGGTCGTGTAGAAGTCGCCGAGTTGCGCTGGGTGTTCAATCCGTTCGACGCGGATGCGGCGGCGGCGAAACTGTTCGCGGTAAAAAGGGGAGCGCGCGGCGACAAGGCGCAACGTCCGGCGAAAACGGGCGCGTTGCATGGCTGCCAGCCACGATGGCCGGACACAGGCCAATGCGCCAACGATGGCGCGCGGCGGTAACAGCCCCAACGCCAGGTCTTGAACGGGATCGGCGGCAGCGAGCAGGATCGTTTCGGCAAAAGTCAGCATCGGTTCTAGTTCGTTTTGATGAAAGCGCATTTCAGCCGACGCGTTCCGGAGCGCACCGGCGGATCAGTTGTTCGAGGAGTTCGACGGCCAAGTCGATCTCCTCCTCGCTGATGTCGAAGCAAGGGGCCAGCGTGAAGACGTTCTTGTAGTAGCCGCCGACATCGAGCACCAACCCCATCTTGCGCCCGCGCGCATCGAGGTCGCCGCGCAGACCTTCGGCGAAGATGCGTTCGGTCAGCTCGCGATCGGGCGTGTATCCGTCCTCGGCGCAGATCTCGACGCGCAGCGCCAGCCCCATGCCATCGACGTCGCCGATGACCTTGGGATAGCGGCGTTGCAAATCGCGCAACTGTTCGAGGAAGCGTGCGCCTTTGCGCCGGGTGATCGTTTCGTAGTCGTTTTCGGCGACGAGGCGCAACGTTTCCAAGCCGATGGCCGTACCGAGCGGGTTCGATGAAAAGGTCGAATGGGTCGAACCGGGCGGGAACTTCGCCGGCGAGATCAACTCTTCGCGCGCCCAGATGCCGGAGAGCGGGTTCAGCCCATTGGTCAAAGCTTTGCCGAAGACGATGATGTCCGGCGCGATCCCGAAGTTTTCAATGGCCCAGAACTTGCCCGCGCGATAGAAACCCATCTGAATCTCATCATCGACGAGCAAGATGCGACGTTGGTCGAGGATCCGCTTGAGCGCGCGAAAATAATCGGGCGGCGGGATGATGTACCCGCCCGTGCCTTGAATCGGTTCGATGTAGAAGGCGGCGAACTCGCCTTCGTCCGCTTTGGCGTCCCAGAACGAGTGGTACTCGCTGTCGAACAGACGAGCGAACTGTTCGACACAATAAAGCCCGCAATCGTCGCGCCGCTTCCCGTAAGGACAGCGGAAACAGTAGGGAAAGGGGACGAAATGGGCGCGGTCGGAGAAGTGCCCGTACGGGCGACGGTAACGGTAACTCGATGTGATGGCCGAGGCACCGAGCGTGCGCCCGTGATAGCTGCCCATGAAGGCGAAGACGAGCGTCTTGCCCGTCTCGCGGCGCACGATCTTGAGCGAATCCTCAATCGCTTGCGCGCCACCGACGTTGAAATGGACGCGCCCGCTGAGGCCGAACCTCGATTCGTTCAATCGCGCAATGGCCGCTGCCAGTTGAATCTTCTCGGCGTGAAGATACTGACAGGCCAGTTGCGGGAGAAGATCCAATTGCCTTTGAAGCGCGGCGTTCAAACGTCGGTTTGCGTACCCGAAACTAGCTGCCGAGTACCACATCTGTAGATCCAAGTATGGCCGCCCATATCGATCGTATAAGTAGCTCCCTTCGCAGCGGGCGAAGAACTTCGGCGGATCGAGGTAATGAACCGTATCGCCCCATGAGCAGTAGCGTCGTTCCAGCTCGCGCAACTCATCTTCCGTCTTGCGCGTGATCTGCACGAGCTGCGCGACCTCTGCCGGAAGGCCGGTTGCCGCATCGGTTTGGCAATCAATGGTGGAATCGTTCGCTTTCATGATACCTCCAGTTCGACGAACGCCTGTTCGTCCTGTCTGTTGTTGCGCGCCGCCAGATGTGCGGCGACCTCGGCCAAATTCGCGTAACGGATGAACGAAACGGCATGCGCCGCGCAGAAGTCGGCCAATTTGTCTTTGGCGAAGATCTGGTCGGCTAAGCCGGTCGCATGGATGTCGGAAAGACCGTCGCCGATGAAGATGGTGCGCGCGCCCGTCCGATTGAGCAGCCGCATCACCATCGGCTTGCAGGTGGCACAGCCGTGGCTCTTAAGCAGTGGGTGACAGGAGAAGGGGAAAGTTGTGCGCCAACGATGCCCGTCAGGTTCAAGGTGACTGGCCCACACACGCACGCGCCGCAGCAAGGGCGCCAGTGCACGCTCGCGTGCGAGGATGCGTTCAATGCAGTAGTCGAAGCCGTCGCTCACGATATGGACGGGAAGATCGTCGGTAGCGCAGACCTCGAGCAGTGCTCCCAGTCCGGGGTCGAGTTCGATCGAGCAGAGCAACGCTTCGAGTTCGTCGCGCGAAGCGCGCACCAAACTCATCTGTCCGTGCAAGCAGTCGCGCGAGCCGATCCGTCCAGCTTGCCAATCCTCTTCAATCGCGCGCCACTGCGGGGCGGCGAACGCTTCGAGGATCGCGTCCGTCACATCGCGGCGCGTGATCGTACCATCGAAATCGATGAAGAGGAGGTCTTTCATCTTCTCTCCTTTCCGAAGTCTGACGAGCGAAGCGCGCGTGCGGCCTCGCCGATCAGTTCGACGAGCGGGACGAAGCGCCAACCGCGAGCGCGCGCGCCACTGATGATCAAAGGCAAGGCAGCAGCCGTTTCGCGTCTGTCGCGGCGATTGCTGCTGTCGCCGTCGTGTAGCAAGATGATCGCGCCGGGAACGAGCGCCTTTGTCACGGTGCGGGCGATGTCAGACGCGTTGCGCCGTTTCCAATCGAACCCGGCGACGGTCCACTGCACTGTGACCAAGTCGAGTTCGCACGCGGCGCGGAAATAAGCTCGGGTGCGGACGCCGCACGGCGGTCGTACCCACAGGGGGACGACGCCCGTGACGTTGGCGATTGCCTCTTGCGCCCGGCGCAGTTCCCAGCGCGTGCGGTGCGCGGTGCAATAGAGGTAGATCGGATGTGTGTAGGAATGATTGCCGATCTCGTGACCAGCGGCGGCGACGGCGCGCGCTACGGTCGGTCGTCGTTCGACTTCGCGTCCGATCATGAAAAAGGTCGCCGGCACATCGTGTGCGGCGAGGATCTCGAGGATCTCCGGCGTGCTTTCGGCTGGGCCATCATCAAAGGTCAGGGCGACCGCTCCGGCGTTCTCATCGCCACGCCAGATCGTCGGGCCGAGCAACTGCGAACGGACGGCGTAGGTCGCGTAGTAGATCGCGCCCCAGGCGGCGCCCGCTATACACGCTGAACCGATGAGCGCGGAGTACGACACAGGATTCACCTCGAAAGCTGCAATACGAGCTGCATCAGCGGTGGCCGAGCGGCGATTTGCGAAGAGCTGAGATACGAGCCGCATCGAGCTGCGCAGGCGAAAGCTTCTCGCCTTCCAGAGTCGCGCTCGAAAGTCAAGGCGCAGACCATATCAACCTGCCGATTGACCAACTGAGCGGCGTAGCCAAAAGTCGCTCGCGAAGGTTGAGATACGGACCGCATCGGACTCATCCCGCAACGCCAAATAACAAGTGCACAACACGAAACCGCATCGAGATCTGTCCCCGAAGTCAGAGCGTGAAGCCGATTCACTGCGAGCTAAGCGCTCCTTCCGTGTGGCGCGCGAGCGCCGCCGTGATCCATGCAGCGAGCGACGAGGCCGCCAGCATGCGCCGATGGCGGCGGCAAGCATGGCGCGCGCTTTCGAGCTTGGTTGGGGCGGCGAGCATCTGCGCTGCCGCAAGCGCCGCTTCGCGCGCAGTGTGCACGCCGCATCCGACGCCCCAGCGATTGAGCAACCGATGCTGCACCCGTTCGCTGCCGGGCGGCGGCAGGGGCGCGACGATGGGCAGCTCTGCTGCCAGCGCTTCATCGAAGAAGTTGCCCAGTTTACTGAGCGCTAGATCTGCGGCGCGCAGCAGCGGCCACAGATCATCGGTCCAGCCGAGCACGCGCACGCGCCACCGCTGTTCGCCGACGAGGCGTTCGCAAGCGGCTTTGATCCGAGCGTGGCGACCGGCGAGCACAATGAACTGCGCACGTGGAAGATGGCGCAGCGCTTGATCCAATATCTCATCGAGTCCTAAACCTTCGCTGCCACCAGCGACGAGCAGCAGCGGAAGTTCGGGCGCGAGATTCAGTTGCGCGCAGACGCGACGTTTGGCTTCGCCGCGCGCGAGATTCAGATCAAAACGCGGATCGAGCGGCACGCCCCACGCCGCCACGGACGAGGGCGCGGCTCCGCGTGCGATCAATTCAGCTCGCAGCTCATCGGTCGCCACGCAATAGAGATCCACTTCCGGTTGCACCCACGCGCGATCTGCGTCGTAGCATGGATTAACGGCGATCAAAGGGCAGCGCAGAGCGAGGTCGCGTTTGATGAGCGCGGCGATCTCGCAGCAGCCGACCTCAGTGGCAACGAGCGCACGCGGGCGTGCCACACGCGCGCGTGCGAACAGCGCGCGACATCCGCGCCGGTAGTACCACGGCGGGCTAGTCGTCGGTCGTCGCTTCTGCAAACGGTCGATCCACGCCCACACCGCCGGCGCGCGACGGACGAGCCAGAGATAAGCCGTGATGTGCGTCAAGCGCATTGAGCGGGTCATGTAACGAGAGATTTCGATGACTTCGGCGGTTGAGTTCCCCGCGGCTTCGAGCGCGCGGGCGATGTTGCTGGCCGCACGAACGTGCCCGGCGCCGTTGGCGATGGCGAGCAACCAGACGCTGCTGTCAACGCTCATTGTCTGATCGTTTCGGCGGTCAACAGCGCCGCGCGGCGAGGTTTGAAGCGCCAAGGCCGGTTGGGTCGCCACCGCGTTCAACTCTCTTTCGGTAGAAGATGCGTCCAGCTTCATATGCGACCTCCTGACCGCGCGGAACTCACCGCTTCGAGCGCTAGCTGCGCGATGTGCCGCGCGGCTTCGGGCGAAGCGAGAAGTTTCATCCGCGCGCTCATCCGCCGCCGTTCTCTTCGGTCGCGCGCGAGCCTCAAGGCGAGCGCCGCCGCCTCGCGCGCGTCTTGCGCCAGAAGAGCTGCACCGAACGCAGCGTAACGGCGGGCGTTGCGCTCTTCCGGTCCGGGAATCGGATCGTAAAGAACCGCAGGCAGCGCGCAGTTTGCCGCTTCCGCCAAGGTCAACCCGCCGGGTTTGCTGACGAGCAACGCCGCCAGTTGCATGAGCGCTGGCACGTCGTCGGTCCAGCCGAGGCGATGCAACGTCGTCGGAGATCGAGGCTCAATACGCGCCAGCGCGCGTTCTATTCGGCGATCGCGGCCAGCCACCGCGATCAAGTGAAGCGGCTCGCCAGCGGCGCATAACGCGGCGGCCACGCGATCCATGTGCGTCGGTCCCATCCCGCCGCCCATCAACAGGATCACCGGGCGGTCGTCGGCGATGCCGTAGCGCGCGCGCGCCGCCGCGATGTTTGTTCCGCGTTGCATATCGGTCGGAATGCCGGTCACGTGGATCGCCGCAGGGGGTGCCCCCCACGAGCTGAGTTGCTCACCGACCCGTTCGTCAGCGACGGCGTAGATGTCCACCTCGTCTTTGACCCAAGCCGGTTCGGTTTCATGATCGGTGATGACGGCGACGATGCGCGCCCGCGTGAGATTGCGTCGCCGCGCCAGCGCGGCCATTTCGCACGCGGCGACTTCGGCTGCCACGATCACGTCCGGAGCGAAGCTTTCGATGGTGCGGAAGACGTGTGCGCACCCCCATTCGAAGAGGACCGCCGGCGCCGTCGCGCTCAGTTTGGTTTGCGTGCGACGGCGCATGGCGAAGAGACCGTTCCAGAGCGCGGGCGCCCGTCTGATCATGGTCCAGTAGGGCCAGACGTAGAGCGCACGAAACAGCGCGCGACATTCGTCGAGCGCATCGACGACGAGCGTCCGTGCGTCGGGCGCAACGACGCTGATCTGCTGCGCTACCGCCTGTGCGGCGCGCACATGCCCGGAACCGAAAGAGAGCGTCAGCAACAGGACACGGCGGTTTCCGCCGCTGGTCCAGCTATTGACCAAGCTGGAGTCCTTTCCCTTTTCACTACGATCGGGGTTGCAGGCAGGGCCGCTCCGGCTATCGAGCAAGTCGAAGCTCCCTGCCGTCGGTGTGCTTTCAACTTCCGATCTTCTGTTCATCTCGTCCCTTCCAGTCGGCGGCAGCGCGTGTCGTCCGGCATCTGACCTTTGGCCCGGCGCAGACTGCGCGCTTTCTCTCTGTGCGTCCTTCAACTTCAGTCTTCGGTCCAGCGTAAGCTGCGCGCGCCCAAGGCGAGCGCTGTTCCGGCCATAGCCGCCAGCGCAAGTAATTCCGGCAGCGGCGCAGCGCGTCCGTCGAACGCGCAAAAGAGGGCGCGCGCTGTGCACGCGGTCGGCAACCACTCGGCCAGTGGGCGCACGATCGGCGGCAAGATGTCGGCTGAGTAGTAAACGGGCGCGAAGAAGACCAAGCCGGCGCCGAGCGTATCGGTCAGCAGCGACCCTTCGCTGAAACTTCGCGCGCGCGTTGCGACCACCACGCTCAATCCGCATAAGCAGAGCATGGCGAGCAACACCGTGATGATGAACGGAACTGGCGCTAGATGGACTTGGACGCCGCTCAGTCCGGCAAAAAGGAGGAGCGCGCTGATGCCGAGAGCAGTTTGAACCGCAGCGAAGGCGACAATGCCAAACAAGTAAGAGGAAGGGGCCAGCGGCGACGTGGCCAGCAGCTTTGTCCGACCGGTGAACCTATTTTCCAGCAACAGGTAGCCGAGCCAGCTAATCGATGTGAGCGACAGCGAGAGAACCACCGACCCGACGAGGAAGCGCCCGGCGCGGACAGCCGTCGTTTGGTCGGCGACGGCGCGCGCGAAGATGTATGTCGCTGTGGGAAAGATTACGGCGGCGAGAACGAAAGGTCCGGCCTCGGCGCGGACGCGCCCCCAATGGAGACGGAAAATGCAGTCGATTTCGTTCAATCTTCTGCTGAGTTCAACCATCTGAGCATCCTCCACTTTGAGCGACTTGTTTGACCTCACGTCGAATGGATCTTTCGGACGTTCTTCGCTCTGATCGTTTCCCCGATCAATCGAAATCCACTTCGAGCGGCTTGCCGGTCAGCTGGAAGTAGATCTCTTCGAGCGACGGGCGCGCATGTCGGTTCCACTGGCGCTGCAGGGCGTGATCTCGCGCTTTTTGCGCCGACAGAGAGAGAAAAGGCGCAGGCGCCCCTTGGGGAGCCGATTGCGCTGCGCGACGCACGGCGTGAGCGTTCAGCTCATCGAGCGCGCCGAAGGCGACGAGTCTGCCATCGCAGATGATCGCGATGCGATCGCTCAAACGTTCAGCCTCTTCCATGTAGTGCGTTGACAAGATGATGGTCGCGCCGCGTGCGCGTTCACGTTCGATCGTCTGCCAGACGATGCGTCGCGATTCCGGATCGAGACCGGTGGTCGGTTCATCGAGAAGGAGCAGAGGGGGCGCGCCGATCAACGCCAGTCCGACGAGCACTCGCCGACGTTCGCCGCCGGAGAGCGTCCCGATGCGCTTATCCGCTCTCTTTTCGAGATCGAGCGCGGCAGCGATGGCGCAGGCTGCGCGTCGCGCTTGCCGCGCGTCGGCTCCTTTCAAGCGAGCGAACAACGCCAGATGCTCGCCAACGCGCAGCGAGTCGAAGAGTCCGGCCTCTTGCGGTACGATGCCCATCAGCCTTTTGACTTCGCGCGGCGCAGCGAAAGCGTCGCGTCCCAAGATCTGCACCGTGCCCGAAGTCGGGCGCAGCTCGGTCGAAAGTTGGCGCAGCAAAGTCGTTTTGCCAGCACCGTTAGGTCCGAGAATGGAGACCACCTCGCCGCGCTCGACGTCGAAGCTAATTCGATCGTTGGCGACGGTGCCGTCTGTGAAGCGTTTGATGAGATCGCGGACGCGCACCGCCGTGCCGGTCTCGGTCGCGTCGTGCTCCTGTTCCTGCAACATGTTTTCGGTCGCCAACATGCGATTCAATTCCACCTGAGAAAATCGAGCGCGTTGCGCAACGCCGTCAGCGGGCTGTTGCGATAAGACGAAACCTCATATGGACACCCGATCTTGCATCCGCGACAAAAATCCCACATACGCGGGGCTTGTTGGATGATCTGCCGTACCTCAGGCGAGGCGTAGATTTCGCGCAAGCTCATCTCAGGCGCGCCGCGATGCAGATTGACGAAGGCGCAAGGGAATTGGACCGACCCATCGGGCCGGATGTTGATCAAGTGTGAAGCCGAACGGCACGGGAACTTCTCGCTGAAGCCACCGTCGCGATAGAAACGGTAGTAGTCGCGGTAGAAGCGAACGCAGTTGAATTCGCGTTTCAACTCCATCAGCCGCGCCGCGACGCGATCAAGGGCTTCGCGCTCGAGTTCAACATCCGGTGTGCGCCAAGTCGTGCGCACGACGTTGTGCACCGCTTCGGTATGAAGCACCAACCCGCGCTCTTGGCAAAAGCGCGCCAGCGCGGGCAGATCTTCCAAATTATCGAGATCGACGGCGGCGTTGATCTGAATCGTGTTGTGCGCGTACTTGCCGAGCAGATAGTCGATCCCATCGAGAATGGTCGGCAGACAATCGAGGCCGCGACGTTGCGCGAAGCGTTGACGATCGAGCGTATCGATGGAGATCTCCAACAGGTCCAGCTTCGCGCACGCTGCCGCGTACTTTTTGAGCGCCAGTCCGTTGGTCGGCATCGAAGTGTAAAAGCCTTTGCGCGTTGCGTATTCGATGTAGTCGGGCATGTTTGGGTTGAGCAGCGGCTCGCCGCCTGAAAAGCTCCAGGCGAAGACGCCGAGTTCAGCCGCTTCGTCCATTCGGCGAAAGATGCGCTCGCGCACGGCGCGCTCTTCCGGCAACTGGTTCTGCCAGATGGCGCAGTAGACGCATTTCATGTTGCAGTGCAGCGTCGTCTCGAACATCACCATGAACGGACGGTTGAAGCCGTGAAGCAACTGTTTGACGGCGTTCTTCAACATCAAGCTCTTCTTCATCGCGCGCTGCTCCCATCATCACGAGACGCAAACTGTTCGGGGAACAAGCGCGCCAACCTCAGGCGCGCTTGCCGGCGTTGTTCTTCGGCGGCGAAGGGCAGAAGCGCCAAGTAGATGGTCGCTTCGGCTCTTGTTCCGTCGTCCGCAATGGCTTCCGTCTGCACGATGCTGCCGACAGAGACATCCAACTGCAGCAAGCGGGCCGTTAGAGAAAGTCGTGCGCCGGGCCGTGCTTCGGCTTGCACGGTGGCGTCGCACGCTTTGGCCAGCACCGGTTGCCGTTCGAATCCCGCGCTGGCGATGACGAGCAGTCCAGCCGCTTGCGCCATCGCCTCGAGCATCATGGAAGCGGGCAGCACGATGTGGCCCGACGGGCGCGTCGTCGCCAACGCATCACTTGCCGCGATGTTCTTCCAAGCGCGAATCAGTTCGCCTGGGATCAACTCTGCGATTCGGTCGATCAGCACGTAACGCATCTTGTGTCATCTCAAGCCGCAAGGCGGCGCAAGTACCCGCTTTCGACGGCGTAGCGTCCGAGGCGCGCCAGATACTCGGCGTCGGTCGTCGGCAACGCAACGAGTCGCGCGGTGTTGGTCGTCGCAAATCTCATGTGCGCGTTGAAATAAGGGAAACAGAACGCGACCGACATGAGCAGTTCGCGTTCTCGCTCCCGACACTCGCGCAGATCTAACTGGGCCGGCGGTAGTAGCCGCGGACGCGGCGCGTCGTCGGGAAAGAACTCGTCGCAAGCCAGCAACTGCTCGACGGTGGGCGGCTTCGGCGACGTCAGGTGAAACGTGTGTCCTGTGGTCCAGTCCATCTGGGCTGCGCGCAGGGTCGCTTCGATGACGAAATCGATCGGTGCCAGATGCACGCGCCCGCGCGGGCAGGCCGGAAAGCGCGTGACAAGCCCGCTCGCCATCAGGCGCAACAGCGGATAGATGACGTTGAAATCTCGCGTGCGTCCCGTCGCCGTATCGCCGACGACCATGCTCGGGCGCAAGATGGTGGCAGGCAGTCCAGTGCCGAGCGCAGCGCGCACCAACCGTTCGGCTTCGTACTTGCTCCATTCGTAGTGATTGAAGTGTTGTGGGGTGGGTGGCAAACAGTCCTCTTCAATGTGCCCACATCTTGCGCCAGCGACAAAGGCCGTGCTCAAGTGAACGACTTTACGCAAAGGCCCTAGAGCCAGAGCGCGTTCGGCGAAGATCAGGAGGTTGGCCGTGCCGTCGATGTTGACCGCTTGGCAGAGCGCGCGGTCGGCGACCAAAGAGGTCACGGCTGCGGTATGGATGATGACGGCGGTTGAGCGGACCAATCGCTCTTGCGTTTCTGGGTCGAGTCCGAGTCCGTGGCGCGTGATGTCGCCTGCGACGACCTCGATGCGGGCTTGTTGTTCTGCGGTCAGGCCGAGTTCTGCGAACAACCGCGCGGCCCGCTCCATCGCCGAGCGGCGCGCGCGCGGGCGCACGAGCACGGCCACTCTGTGCGGTGTGCGCTCAAGGAGCGCAACGAGGATTTCGCGTCCGAGCGTGCCCATTCCCGTCAAAAAGATCAAACTCTGGTCCATGCTCACACCTCTCAATGCGCCTTGCGCGTCCATGCTCACACCTCTCAATGCGCCTTGCGCGCGGCTTCGATCTGCTTAGCCTTCGGCTCTTCCGACGACGAGCGCGACGTTTTGCCCGCCGAAGCCGAACGAGTTCGACATGGCGAATTGCACGGGCGACCGGCGCGCTCTGTTGGGCACGTAATCCAGATCGCATTCCGGATCGGGTTCTTCGAGGTTGATCGTCGGCGGCAGCGTCTGCGTCTCGATCGTCAGCACAGTGGCAACCAGTTCGACCGCGCCCGCTGCGGCGACGAGGTGGCCGGTCATCGATTTGGTCGAGCTGATCGAAAGGCGTCGCGCGTGGTCGCCGAAGACGCGATGAACAGCCAACGTCTCAGTTCGATCGTTCTCGATGGTGGAAGTGCCGTGCGCGTTGATGTAATCGATCGCCGTCGGTTCGAGCGCGGCTTCATCGAGCGCCGCCAGCATCGCGGTCACCGGACCGCGCGCTTCCGGATGCATGTCGGTTACGCGATAAGCGTCGTTTGCCAGACCGTAACCGACTATCTCTGCGTGTGCGCGCGCGCCGCGACGCCGGGCATGCGCGCTCTCTTCGAGCACGAGGACGGCAGCTCCTTCGCCGAGCACGAATCCATCGCGACCGAGATCGAACGGGCGCGAGGCGCGCTGCGGCTCCTCGTTGCGCGTTGAGAGCGCCGACAGCGAAGCGAAGCCGATGATGTCGAGCGGAGCCGTCATGGCATGGGCGCCACCGACTAGCACCACGTCGCATTCGCCATCGCGAATGCGACACGCCCCTTCGCCGATGGCTTGAGCGCTGGCGGCGCAGGCGGTCAAACACGTGGTGACTTCGCCCTGAATGCCGAAGCGTGCGGCGATGAGCGAAGCGGGCAAGGTCGGTTCCAGCAATTGGTCGTAAAGCGCGAATGCCGGGTCACGCACCGCGCTGAGCAGCGCGCGCGTGTCGCATCCTTGCGGGCAGGAGTATGGGGCGATGATCTGGGCCAGCCAATCGATGCGATCTGCCCCTTGACCCGCGCCGAAATAGAGATGGGCGTGGCTAAGATCTGCTGGTCCGAGCTTCGCCTCGCGCACGGCCATTTCGGCTGCGGCCAACGCGTACTGCGTCCGACGGTCGAGCGTAATCGTTTGCCCGTCGTCGGCGGTGTAATAGTGGGGGACCGGCGAGTAGCGGCTAAGATCGAACCCCCTCACTTCGGCGGCGATGCGCACGGCAAGCGTCGAAGCATCGAACCGACTAATGGGGCGCACGCCCGACCGACCGTGAACGAGCGCGTGCCAGAAGTTGCGCCAGCCGTTGCCGACAGGCGAGACGACCCCCATTCCTGTGACGAGCACACGCCTTTTCACTGGCCCACCTCTATACGACGCAAGATCATCGCTGCCGCGTGACCGCCGAAACCGTATGCCGCAACGAGCGCGTGCTCGATCCGTAGCTGGCGCGCCGCGTCGGCGACGAAATCGAAATCGGCGATTGGTCGGCGAAGGTTGATCGCGGGCGGAATCGTTCCGGTTTCCAGCGCGCGCACAGCGGCGATCAGATCAAAGGCGCTCGACGCCGCGTGCGCGTGGCCGATTGTCGAGCGTGTCGCTGTCACGCGCACGCGGCGTCGTCCAAAGAGCCTTTCGAGGGCGCAGGCAACGGCCCGATCCAGCGATGGCAGCGAGTTGGCCGGAGCGAAAACGACATCGATCTCTTCAGGCGCCAATGCGCTCTGCTGTAAACAAGAGGCGATGGCACGCACGAGCGCTTCCGCTTGCTCAGGCGGTTGGAGCGGATCGCCCGCTTCGTTCGCTGCTCCGTAAGCGATGATTTCGGCGCGCGCTCTCGCGCCGCGCTCTCGCGCTGCGTCCAACTCCTCGAGCACGAGGACGGCGGCGCCTTCACCGCAGACGAACCCGGTAGCTTGCCCATCGAAGGGAGCGCTTACGGCTGTCGGTGGAAGATCATCGCGCGTCGCCAGCCACCCGAGGTCGCGGTAGCGCAGCAACGCCAGCGGCGAGATGCGCGCATCGGTGCCACCGGCAAACAGCGCCGCTGCTGCACCGCGCGCGATCAAGCGTCGCGCTTCGCCGAGCGCGTTGAGCGCGGAAGTGCAACCGTTCATGATCGTATTGGTTGGTCCACGCAGATCGAGCGCGATCGAAGCGTGCGCGCTGGTCATGTTCGGGATATGGCGCAGCAGCCAGAGCGGAAAGAGTTGCGCGACGCCATGTCGACCGAACGTCGCCAGATCGAATTCGCCGTCCGACCGCGCACGCGCAGTGGCTGCAAAAGCCCGTCCGAGTTCATCGACGTCGGCACCGAGCATTCCGGTGCCGAGGACGATGCCGATGCGCTCCGGCGGAGGAGCATGTTCCGTTCCGATCAAACGCGCGGCATCGTTCGCTTCGCGGGTTGCGGCCAGCGCCAACTGCGCGTGACGCCCCATCAACTTCAATCTGCGCGACGCCAGCCCGAGCGCTTCCGGAACGAAGTCGTGGGCTTCGGCTGCATAGCTGGGACGAAAATCGCCGACTGGAAACGAGGCGATCGGGGCCACACCGGACCGTCCCAGCGTCAGCGCTTCCCACAGCGCGCCGACGCCGTTGCCCGCGGAGGAGATCGCTCCGTATCCGGTGATCACAACTCGTTTCATCTCTCTCGTCTTTCGTGAAACGGCGCTTTACGGCAGCGCAAACACGGCATCATCCAAGCCCACGTTAACGCGCAGGTGGCGAAAGCGGTGACGCTCGATGAGCGTGTCGGCATCATCGTAAAGCTCCACTTCGACCGGCAAGCGCAAGCTGCGATCAAGGCGAACGAGCGCGCGGCGCGCGCCGCCGAGATCGCTCAACGGTGGACCGCTGGCGACGAGTTCCACTTCATCCGTCGCTTCGCCATCGTTCTGGCTCGCGCCTTTGTAGTGCAGCTCGACTCGATGTTGAGATAGCTCGCGGTCGATGCGCTCGATGATGTAACCGATGCCGGCCTCGTTGATGGCGTGGCGCGAGTCGGACAAAGCGAGCGGATCGTGCGGGTCGAGCCGCAGCGTGCCGAGCAAAGCGCCCAGGCCGGTACGACGGACCAGGACTCGACCGTCGTTTGCGCCAGCGCGGTAAACGGCCGTTTGGTCCACTCGCCCGCGGTCGTCCAGCCAATCGCAGCGCACATCGAACGGTTTGCGAAAAGCGAATCGAATCGTCTGCGTCTCCCCATTGGAGATGGCGCGTTCCTGCTTTTCGTACAGACATGTGTAATCGCGCACGCGGCTATAGCTTTGCACGACTTCGGCCCACGTGAACGGAGCCATGACCGTAGGCGTCGGCGACGGATTCAGGGCCGCTGCTTCCGGCGCGGCGCGATGACCGCAGCCGACGCATTGCGCAAGCGCCCAGAAGATGACGATGCATCGGCGCCAAGCTCTCTTCTCGTTGCGTGGATACACCTCGATCTTCTCCAGGCGGCGTACATGCGCGGCGCATCATTCGATCCAACGCACGATGCGTTCGAACCGTAAACGGCGCGGCGCGCTCAGACGCGGATGTGCCGCGTAGCCGATAGGCACGACAGCGACCAACTGCCATGGCGGCTCCACGCCGAGCAGTTGGTGCAGCTCTTTTTTGGCGAACAGCGGCGCCGTCATCCAACAAGTCGCTAGTCCGAGCGCGTGCGCCGCCAATTGCAAGTTTTGAATCGCTGCCGCCACGCTCTGCATCGCCGGGTTGGCTGCTTCTTCTTGGTTCTCCGGATAAGAGATCTGCGCGCGTTCCAACAGACTGGCGATCACTTGTCCATATTCACGGTAGAGGACGTTGATGACGACCGGCGCGCGTCGAAAAAGGGTCGCATAGTTGCGCAGGTAACCGCCGACGCGATCGGCGAACTCGTCTCCAGCCAGCAGCGCGAGGATCGTTTCGATCTCGCGCTCGACGCGCGCGACCATCTCAGCCTTGACCTGTTGGTCGGTGACGACGATGAATCGCCACGGCTGTTTGTTCATGCCGGAGGGAGCATAGGTCGCCGCTTCAATGGCACGCAGGATGAGTTCGCGCGGCGGCATGTCGGGCGCGAACTGTCGCACGCTGCGCCGCCCGGCCAAAACGGCGAGAAACGGCTCGGCAGCTTCCAGCGCTTCGGTCACCGTCGGGCGCCGAACTTGTGCGACGGCCACTACGGTTTCGCTGTCCTCGCAGTTGAGGAGCGTTTCCAGTTGCTCGCCGTTCATACGGTTGCCGAAGAGACCTGTAGTTTGCTCTGGACGTAATCGACCACGGTCTGCACCGTGAGCAGATCGGTCATCAGCTCTTCGACATCCTGTCCAGCGGCAAGATGCGATAGATCGGTGAAATGCAAGCGCTCGCGCAACGCGCGGACGCCAGCTTCGGTCAACTTCCCTCCGGCGACTAACTGCGGGTCGCGCAGGATCTCTTGCGGGAAGAGTTCACCGCGAGCGATCTCGATGCCGAACGTCTTTTCCAACCTGAAGATTATGTCGAGAAAATCGATCGATTCGGCTTCGAGATCGCCGACCAAAGAAGCTCCCGGAGTGATCTCAGCACGACCGACGCCAAGCGCTTGCACGAGCACGTCGGTTACTTTCTCGTAGATCTCTTCGCGCGTCATCATCGTCGCTTCTTCCTCAAGTTACGGAGGTCATCGCCGCGTGCTGCAGCGACACGTGGCTAGGGCCGCATCCATCGCGCTGGCAGCGCGTAAGCGAAATCGGGCGCGCATGCAGCTCTCCCCAGCGACCAGCCCGCGCGCAGCAAAAGATGCGGTGCCCTCCTCAACGGCTTTTAACTGGACCAGCACGATCAGCGTCTCGCTCGGCACAACGCGGCGCGTGATCTTGAGTTCTTCGAGACGGTCCATCCACGGGTCCGAGATCGGCCAAGTGCAGTCCGCTTGCCAAAGCGCAGCGGCGGCTTGCACGGCCGTTTCGAGCATGAGCAGACCGGGAAGCGTCGGCCAACCGGGAAAATGATCCGCCAGATAAGCTGCATCGGCGCTGACGTACAAGCTCGCCTCGGCGCGCCCGCCAGCGGCGTCGACCACGATCTCGTCGACCCATTTCATCGGCGCATCGCAATGAGCAAGCAGCGCGCCACAACGCGCGCGCCGCCGAAATCGAGCTTTTGCATCCTCGCTTTCGGTCGAAGTGTGGCTCCCGATGCTGTGGCTTTTCGCCCGCGGTGTGGCTTTTTGGGTACAGCGAAATGAAGAAACTTTCATCCAACTTTCATCTTCTCATCATGAGAGCGATGTTACTCTTGCGCGCGATTGAAAACTTCCGCCCTCGGCACCGGGGGAAATCAGAGAAAGGGGATCTCTATGGCAACACACAAAGGGGCAGAACACCATCACAAAGCGGCTGAGCATCACGAACATGCCGCGCGCCATCATCGCGAAGCCGCCAAGCATTACGAGGCCGGCCAGCATGAAAAGGCCGCACATCACGCGCACGTCGCGCACGGACATCATCTGCACGCGCGACATCACGCCGAAGAGGCGACCAAACATCACGCCAGCGAGCATGGCGGGCATGGGGCCGGACACGCCGAACACGGCAAAAAATAAGGGCTGAACCTTAGAACTATGCGGGGCACGGGACGAGTTCGGGCACGCCCTTTGCTTAAGTCGGCCGTGCCCCGCACCATACGTCCGAGGCAGCGACCCCGATGCGCATTCTCGTCGTAGAGGATGAACCCAAAGTCGCCAGCTTCATCAAGCGCGGATTGGAACAAGCTCAAAACGTCGTCGATGTCGCAACCACGGCGGCCGAGGCCGACTATCTGGTCTCGATTCAAGAGTACGATCTGGTCGTGCTCGATTGCATGTTGCCGGACGAAGATGGCCGCAAACTGTGTCGGCGTCTGCGTCTGCGCGGCGTGGACGTTCCGGTACTGATCCTGACCGCCAAAGATTCCACCGCCGACAAGGTTTTGGGGCTAGATAGCGGCGCCGACGATTACTTGACGAAACCTTTCGCCTTTACCGAGCTGCTGGCGCGCGTGCGCGCGCTGGGCCGGCGCCGCGGGCGCCCGCTCCTGCAGCCGTTGGCGGTGGCCGATCTGTGCATCGATCCTGTGCGGCGGCGCGTCATGCGCGGCGGACGGAACATCGCGCTGACGCCCAAAGAGTACGCTTTGCTGGAGTTATTGGTCCGGCATGCCGGCCAAGTCGTCACGCGCGCCGAGATCATCGAGCAGGTCTGGGATATGCACTTTGATCCGACGAGCAACATCGTCGATGTGATGATCAAGATGTTGCGCGACAAGATCGACCGAAATTTCGAGCTGAAATTGATCCGCACTGTGCGCGGCGCCGGCTACATGATCGAGGATCAATCGTAAGCGCCGCGCTTTGCGACACGCGACGTGATCTGTTAAGCGAGAGCGCGTAGCGGAAGACCTCTCGTGAGCGATCCCATGGCGTGGCGCGCGATCAAGCGAGCACGCGATCGAAGTTCGATTGCAAGCGATCCGATGCGCGAAGTTTGCGCGCGCCGAGCGGCGTGATCGAAGTCGGTTTTGAACGAGTTTAAGTGAACCCGACGGCTAAAGCGTCCAGCGAAGCCGTCGTCGCGCGTTTGCGATCAGCGCTCAACGGACGAGAGAACGGTCGCCCGCCACGCTTCGGCTTTGAAGCGCAGAGAAGTCGCGGCCCGCGCTTCGTATGACTTCGTGTGCTCCAGCATTGATTCAGCCATGCCGCTTTCGTTTCGGCTCCGCTTGACCATTTGGTACACAGCGGTGCTCGCCGCGCTGTTGGCGGTGGCAGCTACCGTGCTCATCCTCATCTTGCAGGACATGGCCGAGCGGCGGCTCGATGCCACGCTCTGGGTGTTGGGTGCCACCGAAGCCGAAGGGATCGCCGCGCGCCTGCGCGATCGCGCGCTCGCGCGCCCCGATGAATTGACGGTGAGCGATATCGACTATCGCACGCTTCCCGGTTACGGCGACTTTCGCATCGAGAAGTACGTGATGGTGGTGCGACGCGATGGGTACGTCGCCGACTATTCCGCCAACTTGTCGCGTCCGTTGCCGATCAATACGCTGTTGACTGAAAGAGCCATGCGCGGGTCGATCGGCTACGAGACGGTCGATGCCCCCGATATTGGCCGCTTGCGCGCCATCTACATGCCCGTCATCCGCTCGCCCTTCGAGCCGTTCGTCGTCGTCGTCGCGGTGCCGGTCGAGTTCGTCGGCGCCGAAGTCGGCACGCTCGCGCGGCGCATCGCCGCGATCACGATCATCGTGCTCACGCTGGCCGCCGCAAGCGGCTTGCTGCTCGCCCGCCGCGCGTTGCGTCCCATCGGCGAGATTTCGCTCGCCGTGCAACGATTGACGGAACGCAACCTGCATGAACGATTACCGGAGCCGAACACTGGCGATGAGATAGACGAATTGGTCAAAGTCTTCAACCAATTACTTGCTCGTCTCGATCAGGCTTTCGAGGCCCAACAGCGCTTCACGGCGGACGCTTCGCACGAACTGTGCACGCCGCTCACCGTGCTCAAAGGCGAAACAGAAGTCGCTTTGCTCGAACGTCGCACGCCTGAAGAGTACGAGGCGTTGTTGCGCAGCAACCTCGAAGAGATCGAAAGGTTGTCGCGACTGGCCTCCAACCTCCTGCTTTTGGCCCGTGCCGATGCGGGCGAGCGGCAGGTAGCGCGCGATCTGGTGGTCATCAACGATGTGTTGAACGATGTGCGCGTGCGTTTGGAACAAGTGGCCAAAGAGCGCGGCGTCGAGCTGCGGATCGAAGCGCCCGAATTGGTCGTCGTCGAAGGCGACCGCGTGGCGCTCGAACAGGTTATCTTCAACCTCATCGGCAACGCCTTAAGATACACGCCGCGCGGCGGCACGGTGGAGATCAAGCTTTGTTGTGGATCAGAAGGCACTGTTCGCTTGGAAGTCGCCGACACGGGGATCGGCATCCCGCCGGAGGCGTTGCCGCATATCTTCGAGCGATTTTATCGCGCCGATAATGCCCGCGCCTGCCAACCCGGTGGCTCCGGGTTGGGATTAGCCATCTGCAAGACCGTCGCTGAAGCTCACGGCGGGCGCATCGAGGTCGAAAGCGCGGTCGGCCACGGGTCGCGCTTCACGCTCGTGCTGCCGGCGATCACGAGCGACGATGAGTTCGGTAAAACGGAACGCGCCCCCTCTGGCGAAAACTACCGAGCTTCTGCAACGAGCGGTGCGTGTTGAAGGATTCGGTCGACTGAAAGCTTCAGATGGGGCGCGTTGCGCCAAACGCGATCCATGATCGGCGACGAGGAGGGCGCGCCCGATTGGCGATCGACGGCGAGTTCGGAAAAGAGCCGACGCCGACGGGCACCCTTCCGGCGATCGCCGTCGCCGATTCGCTTGGCGATTCATCC
>NZ_PSLQ01000100.1:0-7088 GCF_040289685.1 Pyrinomonas sp. | reverse complement strand
GCGCTTCGGTCTCTTCCGGTGAAAACAGATCGCGGATGATGGTCCAGCCTTGTTCGGCGAGTTGATCCGTTGCGTTGTCGAACTCCGCTCCGAAGAGCGCGGTCTTCTCATCCACCAGCATGGAGCGCGTCACCTCCGCGTACATGTCAATGGGATGAGCAGTGGTATTCTATCTTGAAAGTGCGAGCGGCAGCAAAACGGCCTGCAAAGGAGGATCTGGCACAGGATGAGCGGGACGAAACCGAGCGAGTTTGCGCGAAAACTCTGGCGCGAGCTTCGGCGCCTAGGTTTGGACGCTGGCCGAAGCGTCATCGCCGTCTCTGGCGGGAGCGACTCGGTCGCGCTGCTGCTGGCGCTAGACGAGTTGATCAAAACGGTCGGATTGCGAATCGAGCCGGTGGTTGCGCACCTGGATCATGCGTTACGCCCGACGAGCGCCGAGGAACGGTCGGCGGTGGCAGAACTGGCTTCTACGCTCGGCTACGAGTGCGAGACGGCGCGCATCGAAGTCGAGCGTTTGGCCGGCGAAAAAGGCGGTAACTTGGAACAAGCGGCTCGCCGTGCGCGGTACGAGTTCCTCGCCGAGACGGCGCGACGATACCATGCCCGTGCCGTCTTGGTCGCGCACACCATGGACGATCAGGCTGAAACCTTTCTGTTGCGATTGATTCGCGGCAGCGGAGCTGAGGGCTTGAGCGGCATGGCGCGCGTGCGGCAGCTTGGGCCGGAAGTCTTGCTTGTGCGTCCGTTGTTGTCTTGGGCGCGCAAAAGCGCGACCGAAAGTTATTGCCGTGCACGTGGCGTCGCTTTCTTCAGCGATCCGTCGAATCGGGATGAGCGGTACGCGCGTGCGCGCGTTCGGCATCAGCTTATTCCGTTGCTGGAGACTTTCAATCCGCGCGTCGTCGAAACGCTCGCGCGCACGGCTGATCTTCTGCGCGAAGATAATGAGGTTTTGGCCGCCGAGGCGACGAACTTGCTCGCGCGCGCAACAGCTTCCGGCGATGGCGCGTCGCCGTTGAACGTGGCGACGCTCGCTGCCGCGCCCACAGCCTTGCGTCGCCGTGCGCTCCGCTTGTGGATCAAACGTCAGCGCGGCGACCTGCGTCGTATCGAGAGCGTGCATATCGCCGCGGTTGACCTTCTGCTTGAAGGCGAACGTGGAGGGCGTGTGGTTGAGCTTCCGGGAGCAAGCATCGTCGAGCGGCGACGCGGCTTGCTCTTTTTCCGACGGAAAAGCGCTGATGTGTCGTCCTCTGTGTCGTCCTCGAGTGAGAATAGGCAGACCGGTCGCTGCGAAAAATGAGGTTGAAAAGGGGCTTGCGGCGGCATAGAATCGATCTTTGCTCCGGTGGATGGCGGCGGCCTCGACCGGTGGCGACGTTGATGAGGCGTTTTTCGGTCTTGCCGAAGAATAATTGGTTGCCGGAGCCTTTCTGTGACGGCTCTTTGAAGTTCGCTGCGAGCTTGCGAATCTTTTGCGAAGCTCTGGTGCTAACGTTACAGAGCACGCAACGACACGCGCCAGCGCGCGCATCATAAGTTTTCGGCCGCACGATGCGGCACGGGGGCGACAGAAAGCGCCGAAATAGGTTATCATCGAACGCGGAGGCAAAAGAGTTTGAGTTCCACAGCGAAACAGATCATCGTTTGGATCCTGATCGTCATGGGCGGACTGTTGCTCTATCGGCTGGTCTCAGGCCCGGTTGGGCGCGACGCTAAGCAACTGCCTATCAGCGATCTCGTCGCCAAAATCGAGCGCAAAGAGGTCACCGAGTTGACGATCAAGCAATCCGAAGTCGTCGCCAGCGACGGCAAACAGTCATGGCGCACGCCTCTGTCCAACGAACAGTTCAAAGCCGAACTGATGAAGCTCGCCTCGGAAGCGAACAAACGCGGTGAGCCGCACATCAGCGTTCAAGAGGAGGTGAGCGGCAACAGTGCCATCCTGATGGGTCTCATCTACTACGGGCCAATACTGCTGCTGATCGGCGTATGGATCTTCATGATGCGCCAGATTCAGGCTGGCGGCAACAAAGCCTTGAGCTTCGGCAAAGCGCGCGCCAAGCTGCTCAACAATCAACAGAAGCGCGTCACGTTCAAAGATGTCGCCGGCGTCGATGAGGCCAAAGAAGAGCTGCAAGAGATCATCGAGTTCCTGAAAGAGCCGCAGAAGTTTCAGAAACTCGGCGGGCGCATTCCGAAGGGCGTCTTGATGGTCGGTCCGCCGGGCACGGGTAAGACCTTGCTTGCGCGTGCCGTGGCAGGCGAAGCCAACGTGCCTTTCTTCTCGATTTCGGGGTCCGATTTCGTCGAGATGTTTGTCGGCGTCGGCGCCAGCCGCGTCCGCGACCTATTCGAACAAGGCAAAAAGAACGCTCCGTGCATCATCTTCATTGATGAGATCGACGCTGTTGGTCGTCACCGCGGCGCCGGACTCGGTGGCGGTCACGACGAGCGGGAGCAGACGTTGAATCAGTTGCTCGTCGAGATGGACGGCTTTGAGTCGAACGACGGCGTGATCATCATGGCTTCGACCAATCGTCCGGACGTGCTTGATCCAGCTTTGCTCCGACCCGGGCGGTTCGACCGACGCGTGGTCGTCTCGCGTCCGGACGTGCGTGGCCGCGAAGGCATCTTGAAAGTGCATACGCGCAAGATCCCTCTAGGCGATGACGTTGACATTTCGGTGATCGCGCGCGGAACGCCTGGGTTTACCGGAGCGGATCTGGCCAATTTGGTCAACGAAGCGGCGTTGAACGCTGCGCGCAACAACCGTAAAGTCGTTACTATGCTCGATTTCGAGTTGGCCAAGGACAAGGTTTTGATGGGCGCTGAGCGCCGCTCCATGGTCATCTCCAACGAGGAGAAGCGCGTCACCGCCTATCACGAAGCCGGCCATGCGCTCGTTGGGTTAAAAGTGCCCAACGCCGATCCGGTCCACAAAGTGACGATCATCCCGCGTGGCATGGCGCTGGGCGTCACGCAGCAGTTGCCCGAAGGTGACCGCCACAACTACACCAAGGAGTACTTGCTCGGTCAAATCGCCATTCTGATGGGCGGGCGCGTCGCCGAGGAAGTCTTCTTGGGGAGCATCACCACAGGCGCATCCAACGATCTCGAACGAGCCACCGAGCTTGCGCGCGCGATGGTTTGCGAATACGGCATGAGCGATCTCGGCCCGCTCACCTTCGGCAAACGCGAAGAGCAGATCTTCTTGGGGCGCGAGATCGCGCAACATCGCGACTTCTCCGAAGATACGGCGATCAAGATCGATCAGGAGGTGAAACGCATTATCACCGAGCAATACGAGCGCGCTAGACGAATCATCACCGAGAACCGCGAAGTGATGATTCGTCTATCGGAAGCGTTGCTCGAGCGCGAAACGCTCGATGCCGTGCAAATTCGACGCATCGTGGCTGGCTTGCCGCTCGATGATGATGAGCCGCCGAGCGAGGATGGCGATTCAACGCCCAAGGTCAAAGAAACAACGGAATCGAGCGCGAAGCTGAAGCCGATCTTGCCGCCGATCACCGGAAGCAATCCAGCGACGGCGTGATGAATGCAGATCGGAAGATGAAGCGAGGCGGAAGTCTGATCAAGGCTTCCGCCTTCGCTTTTGTCGAATGGATTGAACTGCTTCGAAGATGAAAACCGGCTGGAAAACATCGCGGCGCGTGATCCCGTTGGAGGGACGAACGCTCGTCATGGGCATACTGAACGTCACGCCCGATAGCTTCAGCGATGGAGGGCGATTCTTCTCCTCCGAGCAGGCGCTCCGTCATGCTCAGCGCATGATCGAGGAGGGCGCGGATATCATCGACGTGGGCGGAGAATCGACGCGACCCGGCTCCGATCCAATCCCGACGGAAGAGGAACTGAAACGCATTGTGCCGGTCATCGAACGTTTGGCGAAGTCTTTTCAGGTGCCCATCTCGGTGGATACGACCAAAGCCGACGTCGCTCGCGCCGCGCTCGATGCTGGCGCGGAGATCATCAACGACATCTCCGGTCTTCGTTTCGATCGGCGGTTGGCAGACGAAGCGGCACGCTCCGGCGCCGGATTAGTGCTGATGCATTCGCGCGGAGAGCGCGCCACGTTGCATGCGCAACCGCCCGTCGCTGATATCTTCGCAGAAGTATGTGCCGGGTGGCGATGGAGCATTGCCGAAGCTGAAAGGAGCGGCGTCGGGCACGCTTCCATCGTGCTCGATCCGGGCATCGGATTCGGCAAAACTTTGGAGCAGAACGTCGCCTTAGTCGCTTTGTTGGATCGGTTAGCGGCGCAGTTTTCGGATTTCCCGTTGCTTGTCGGAACCTCGCGCAAATCGTTCGTCGGTCGTTTGCTGAACGATGCGCCGGTTGACCAACGCTTACACGGCACGATGGCCACCATCGCGGTCGCCGTCTTTCTCGGCGCCGAGATCGTGCGCGTCCACGATGTACGCGCTGCGGTGGAGACGGCACGCATTGCGGAGGCTTTGCGGCGTGCGCGCCTTTCAAGCGGTGGCGCATGAGCGGCCGTTGAAAGTGGGCGGCGAAAAGACTTGGACGTCGAAGCGCAACGAAACCTAAGATCGCAGCGCCGTCGGTCTATCCCGACGAGAAGACTTGAACTTCGACGGGCAAAGAGACCATATCGTTAAGCAGTAGCTGGCGAAAAGAGGCGCGCTTTGAAAAGTGGAAGGTTCTACGGTCTAAACCTTCTCTGAGCGTTCGCAAGTAGCTGCAAAGAAAGTTCGCTCAGGGCGTCTGCTAGGCTTTGAGGTGCTGGCGACAGCGAGCGGCGAAGCTTCTTTTGAAGAGCGTTCGGAGTCGGCGAGCGTTTGTCGTTCGGGCACCGAGCGTCGTATGCTCTCAAACCGAAGGATCAGAACGGCGCGCCCGTCGGACGCGAAAAGCTTGACCGCGGCGGAAGATCGGTGAAGCTGAAGTTTTCAAGCGAAGATGAGGAGCGATGTCAGAGACCACACGCGACCGGGCAAAGACTTTTTCGGCGGACCGAGCGATGGAAAAAGATGAACGTGAGTAAAGAAAGGGGCTTCTGGCGAACTGCTTGGCGGCTGGCAGCTTTTGCGCTCTCGCTGTTCGTCGTTTCGGGCTTCACGGAGTGTTACAAGCCGGTGACGCGAAACGGCCTGCCAGACCACATACACACCATCGCCGTGCCGGCCTTTCAGAATCAGGCGTTGCGCTATCGCATCGAATCGCGTTTCACGAAAGCCGTGATGGACGAGGTCATTCGGCGCGGGCGTGGGCTGCGCGTGCAGAGCGAGCGCGAGGGGGCCGATGCCGTGATCGATGGAACGGTCAAGAGCTTTTCGTTCTCCAGCGTGTTGCTTGACAACAGCGGGCGCGCGCGCGTTTTCGAGGTGGAAATACGAGCCGCCGTCACCGTGCGCGATCAGGTTGAGAACAAGGTGCTCTACGATAATCAGGATTACGTCTTTCGCGGCGAATTCGAGTTCTCTCAAGACCCGCGCGTCTTCTTCAATGAAGAAGACGCTGCGGTCAACCGCATCGCGCGGCGTTTTGCCGAGAGCTTGGTTTCAACCCTAGTGAATGGATTCGGGGCGATCCGATGAGCCTCTTGACGCGCGAAGAGTTGCGACGCGAATTGAAGAGCGGGCGCCTCGCGCCGCTCTACCTGCTTTACGGCCCTGAAGAATACTTGCGGGAGCGCGCGGCACGCGCCATCAGCGATCTTGCCCTCGCCGATTCTCCGGTGCGCGATTTCAATGAATCGAAGTTCGATCTCGCTGCGGACGACGTGCAACAAGCGATCGCTACCGCACAAGAACTTCCGATGTTGGGCGGACGGCGCGTCGTCTTCATGACGAATTTCGCCCGCTTGCGTGAGGCGGACGAGGCGGCGTTGAGCAGGTACATCGTTCATCCGGCGGAAAGCTCCGTCGTCATCTTCGTCGCTGACGATATAGACAAGAGGAAAAGGTTGAGCAAGCTTCTGCTCGAGCGTTGCGTCGCCGTCGAATTCGCCCCCTTGAAAGACGATGAATCGGTCCAGTGGGCGCGCGCGCGTTTGAAAGAGCTGGGGGCGCTGGCCGATGATCGGACGTTGCATCACATCGTCGCGCTTGTAGGGCCGGGCGTTCGACGGCTGGCGATGGAATTGGAGAAACTGGCGACGGCAGCCTTGCCCGAAGGTCAAATCACCATGGAGCACGTGGAGGCTCTCACCGACAGGTCGCGGGAATCATCGAATTTCGAGTTGGCCGACTACCTCGTTAGGCGAGATCGCAAGCGCGCGCTCAGTATTTTGCATCGCTTGCTCGAAGATGGCGTCGAGCCGGTCATGCTGCTCGGTTTGATCGCCAACAGCTACCATCGGCTGGCGCTCGCCAAAGAGTTGATGGCGCGCGGCGCGCCGACCACAGAAGTCTTTCGCGTCGTTGCGCTGCCTTTCAGTAAGCGCGAAGAGTTTCTCGCTACGGCGCGTCGCACCGATGCACATGCTCTCACGCGCGCGCTGGAGAGAATCGCCGCTGCTGATCTCGCCATTAAGACCTCGCAAGCGACCCCGCAGCTACAATTGGAGATATTGGTTTATGAGCTGACCGCTTGAGCGCAAAAGAACGGGCTGCACACGGCGAAGCGCTCTTCGAAAGCAGCGCGCGTTGTTGCAGCTTGAAGAGCGCTTTCTTATCGCCGCTGCCGTTTGGCTCTTCGGCGAGTCTTAGGCTTGAGCGAGTTGATTGAGGCGCACGGTCAAGCGCGATTTGTAACGCGCTGCAGCGTTGCGATGGAGCACACCTTTTCGCACCGACTTGTCGATGATGGAGATGGTTTGTGGCAAAAGTTGCTGCGCTCCCTTCTGATCGCCCGCAGCGATCGCCGCGCGCAATTTCTTGATCGCTGTGCGCAGACGGCTCCGGTTGCTTCGGTTGATGCGCCGCCGTTTTTCGTTCTGGCGCATCCTCTTTTCTGCAGATCGATGATTAGGCATTGTCGTCTTACCGTTGAATATGGCTTTTTAGCAAAACTGAAAATATAGCTTTGTGTCGTGTGTCTGTCAAGAGCGGTCAACCATCTGGAAAGAGCTTTCGGGCGGACGAACGGCCATTGGTTCG
>NZ_PSLQ01000099.1:0-7118 GCF_040289685.1 Pyrinomonas sp. | reverse complement strand
ACTTCCCCCCACTGGGCCCTTCGCTTCGCTCCCGTCCAATCTGCCCGCATTTGGGCAGGTACGCTACCAGCGTCCCGGCGATCAGGGCGGCGGCGCTCCGCAGAACACTTACTTGACCGTGACGCGCATTGACTGGAACGTGAGCGACAGAACGCAGGTCTATGGGCGGTACGGCATTCAGAGCCAAAAGCTTTTCGCCGGCACGGTAAGCTTCAGCCCCTACCAGGGCTACAACACCGGCGAGAACACGTTCAATCAGAACGCTCTCGTCTCGATCACGCACACCTTTTCGCCACGCTTCGTTTCGCAAACCAAACTCTCCTACAACCGCTTGAACGACCTGCAGCCGCTCAGCGACAAGGGTGATGTGCCGACGCTCTATCTTTTCCCCAACACGCCGGGTTCGATTGACGGCTTCAACATCGCCTTCCCCGGATTTCTCCCCTTCAGCCCGGGCAGCGGCATCCCCTTTGGTGGTCCGCAGAACGTCGGCGAAGTGGCCCAAGACCTGAGTTACACGCTGAGCCGCCATCAGTTGCGCTTCGGCGGCGCTTTCGTCTACATCCAAGACAACCGCACCTTTGGGGCTTACGAGACGGCGAGCGAGACCTTGGGACGCCAAGGGAGGTATTCGGAGGCGCTCAATAATTTCGTCAGCGGTCAACTGCGCCAGTTCCAAGCGGCGATCAATCCGCAAGGCAAGTTTCCCGGCGATACGATCCAACTTCCGGTTGGGCCGCCGCAATTTAGCCGCAGCAACCGTTACCGCGAGTTCTACCTCTACTTCAACGATGCATATCGCGTGCGGCCACGCGTCACGGTCAACCTCGGCCTGCGCTATGAGTACTACGGCGTGCAGCACAACAAGGACCCGCGGCTCGACTCGAACTTCTACTTCGGTTCTGGCTCGACCATTTTCGAGCGGATTCGCAACGGGCGAGTCTTCCGCGCGCCGGAAAGCCCTGTAGGGGGTCTCTGGCGACCGGACAAGAACAACTTCGCGCCGCGCCTCGGCTTTGCGTGGGATCTGTTCGGCGATGGCAAGACGAGCTTGCGCGGCGGTTACGGCATCGCTTACGAACGCAATTTCGGCAACGTCACCTTCAACGTGATTCAAAACCCGCCGAACTACGCGGTCATCTCGATCATCGCCGGCACCGATGTGCCTTCGATCCCGATCAGCGTTAGCAACGTCGGGCCGCTGGCCGGAACGGGATCGAAGGTGTTGCCTGTAACCAGTCTGCGCCACGTGCGCGAAGACATCCGCACCGCCTACGCGCATCTTTACAGCCTTTCGTTTGAGCACGAACTCGCACGGCGGACCATCGTCTCGGTTGAGTTCACTGGCTCAGCGGGGCGCAAGCTCTACTCGATCGCCAACATCAACCGCACCGGCACGGGGCTGCGCTACTTGAACAGCACGACGCCGCTGGTGACTGGCGGGACAACGTCGCGCCTAAACGGCCAGTACTCGAACATCAACTCTCGCGGAAGCGATGGGCGGTCGAACTACAACGCGCTGGTCGCCTCGATCGAGAGCGACAACTTCCGCAACTATGGACTCAACTTCGGGGCGCGTTACACCTACGCTGTGACCAAAGACAATCTGAGTTCGACCTTTAGCGAATCGGGCAACAACTTCAATCTCGGTTACCTCGATCCATTCAACCCGAGTCTCGACTACGGTTATTCGGACTTCGACGTCCGGCACCGTTTCATCAGCAACTTCTCGTGGGACATCCCCGTCGCACGCAATGCGCGCGGCTTCGCGCGTCAAGCTTTCGGCGGCTGGACCTTAGCCGGCATCATCGAGGCGCGCACGGGATCGCCCTTCACGGTCTATGACTGCACCAATGCGTTGTTCACCTGCATCAGGTTGGTTCCGACCGCTGCGGTCAGCTTCAAGGGATCGGGCAACCCGGCGCCCATCTCCGGCACGCCGAACCGCTTCAACTACATCGACCTGAGCGGTCAAACGCCGAGCGACTTCACCGACGTATCGGGCTTCACGGAAGTCGGCCCGTTCCCGTCCGGCATGACGCGGCGCAATGCCTTCCGCGGTCCCGGTTACTGGAACGTAGATGGCGCCGTCTACAAGAGCTTCTTCTTCGGTGAGAAGTACCGACTCCAGTTGCGCGGCGAATTCTTCAACATCTTCAACCACCCGAACCTCTTCATTGGAGGCGGGGAGACTGACATCAGCTCCTTCAACTACGTGCCGGCGTTCCGCAACGGACGACGCAACGTCCAACTGGCGCTGAAGTTCATCTTCTAAGCGTCTGGAGCGGTGCGCTCCGGAGGGCATTTCGCCCTCCGGAGCGCACTTTGAGATCGAGGGGAGCGATGAAAACGGCGTGGACTCAAAGGCGTGGCACACACGGCCTGTTCGCTCCGCTTCTTCTCGCGCTCTGCTTCGCGCCGTGGAAGCACGAGCGACCGCCTTTCTCCGAGGCGCAGCCGTTGTTGGAAGCGCTGCGGGAGACGTTGCCGGCGGAGTTACGCGACGTTGAGGCCAAGAGTTGGTCCGACTGGCTCGACCGACACGATGCTGAAACGCGCGCGCGTCTCCAGCGCGGCGAAGAGGACACGCTCGTCAATCTTCTGTTGTTCGGCACCTCTTTCACCCACCAGCCGCGACTGACAACGGCACAGCTCGAACGCTTGGCGGAAAAGGAGCAGACCGCGCTCGTCGCGGCCGTCCGAGACAGAGCGCGCGACCTAGTGCGCGCTGCATCGGCTCCGACGCGAGATGAGCGGCTGACCTTCGCTCGCCAGATCTTAGTCGAAGAACATGGATTCGATCTGCGGACGCCCGCCGGCAGAGATTTGGCCGAACGCTATCTGTTGACCAGCGTCGCGCGCGTCTTCGCCGAACACGCCAGCTACGCCCGCTTGTTGGCGGCAGCGCGCGCTTCCGGCGATGCGACCCAAGAGTTCATCGCCCGCTCGCGTCTCTATAGTCAGCGCGGCTTGTCGTTCGACACTCAGCTTCCGCCCAACTACGCCATCGAACAGGCCCTCGCGACGTTGCAAAAGCGCGGGCTGCTCACCGCCGTGCGCCGCGTCGCCATCGTCGGTCCGGGACTCGACTTCGCCGATAAGCAGGAAGGCTACGACATCTATCCGGTCCAGTCGATCCAACCTTTCGCCTTGATGGATTCTCTGTTGCGCCTTGGGCTTGCGCGCGCGGACGAGCTGCGCGTCGTCACCTTCGACATCAGCCGTCGCGTCAACGATCACTTGTGCAAAGCCGTAGAGAGCGCGCGTCACGGCCAGTGGTATGAGCTGCGACTCCCGCTCGACGCTCGGACGCCTTGGCAACGCGATTACGTGAAGTACTGGGAGACGGTGGGCACGCGCATCGGACGGGAGGCACCAGCCACGGCGCCTTCAGGGTTGCCGCTTCGTCTGCGCGCCCTGCGCGTTGCGCCTCGTTACGTGCGCCTCGTTACGCC
This sequence comes from Pyrinomonas sp., assembly GCF_040289685.1. Taxonomy (NCBI): domain Bacteria; kingdom Pseudomonadati; phylum Acidobacteriota; class Blastocatellia; order Blastocatellales; family Pyrinomonadaceae; genus Pyrinomonas; species Pyrinomonas sp. The sequence continues at coordinate 3,663 of NZ_PSLQ01000099.1, read as the reverse complement.
GCTTGAACTCAACGTCACCGTCGAACGGCTTGCGCTCGCTCCGGACCAACGGTTCGATCTGATCATCGCAACCAACGTCTTCGTCTACTACGATCTTCTCGACCAGAGTTTGGCGGCCCTCAATCTAACGCACATGATCCGTCCGGGCGGCTTTCTGCTCTCCAACAACGCGCTGCTTGAACTGCCAACCACTCCGTTGCGATCCATCGGCTACTCGACCACCGTCTATTCAGAACGTCCCGCCGATGGAGACCACATCGTCTGGTACCAAAGGACCGAAGAGAAAGCAGCCGAGCGGAAAGTTGGAAGCGTATCAACCACAAGCGCTCGGCCAGCGAAAGGAGCGCACCATGACCGCTAACCTGCGCCGTTCTTTCCGCGTCGTTGCACTGATAATCCTCTGCTCGCTCTCTTCGATTGCGCGCGCGCAATCTTCCTTTGGCGGCGTTGATCCCGACCCGGGCGCGCCCGGCACGGGCGGTCGAAACATGATCGATGGACACATCTATCTTCCGTCAGGCCAGCCGCTCAACAAAAGGGCCAAGATCCGACTCGACAGCATCCGCGGCGGAGCGCTATTCACCCTGAGCGACGACAACGGCACCTTCACCTTTCGCCGACTGAGCGGCGGCTCGTACCGCCTCGTCGTCGATGCTGGCGCCGACTACGAGGTCGTCACCGAAAACGTCGACATCATCGAGCCGGCGACCAAACGGCGTGACCTATCGGGACAAATCATCCCTGTGCAGATCTACCTGCGCCCCCGTGAGCGCCAACGCGAAAGCCTAGGTCTGATCGACGCGACGCTCGTTGGCGTGCCGTCGCCAGCAGCCGAGCTATACAAACAAGCGCTGGAGCTGGCGCGCCAAAACAAGGTCGCAGAGGCCATCGAGAAACTGCGTCGAGCGACGGAAGAGTATCCGTCTTTTGTCTCCGCCTACAATGAACTCGGCGTGCAGTACATGAGGATCGGCAAATTGCCCGAAGCGCTCGAAGCGTTGCGCACGGCGTTGCGCCTTTCCCCTTATGCTTTCGCGCCGCGACTCAACTACGGAATCGCACTGGTGCGGCAACGCGCGTTCGCCGCTGCCGAGGCGGAACTGCAACGAGCCATCGAAAGAAGAGGCGATTCGGCGCTGGCCCACCTCTACTTGGGCCGCGCCCGCATCGGCCTCGGCAAGCATCAAGAGGCTGAAGCGGCGCTTCGACGCGCCCTCGCGCTGGGCGGACGCGAGGCGCATCTAGCTCACCGATACTTGGGCGCGCTCTACATCGAGCGCGGCGAGCGGGCAAAAGCGATCGAAGAACTCGAAACCTATCTGCAGTTGGAACCACACGACAAGGACGCCAAAGAGATCCATGAGATCATCCGTCGGCTGCGCCAAGGTCGCTGAGCAGCAAGCCCCACATCTCCGCTGAGGAGCGATGCTCGTCGGCAAAAGAACTTTCATCATCGTCCCGCGCGCGAGGCTTGAGCTTCGAACGCGGAGGACGACGAACGCGCGTCGCCGTGTCTCAAAAGCGCAGCGCGTAGCTGAGTCGCACGTTGCGTCCCATCTCCGGAGCCAACTCTTTGACGAAAGAGAGATGGTTGCGGTAGAGCACGTCGCTTATGTTCGAGGCGTTCAGCGAAAGAACATGAGCCGCCCGCCCATGGACCAGCACATAGGAAGCATCGCCGCCGAAGACGGCATAGCCAGCCGTGCCCGTCTCGTTTTCGAACAAGCGCCGTTGCGGGCCCGCCAACGTGACCGAAGCGCCGATGCTCAACGCGCCGTGACGCCAACCGAGGTTCATCGTGGCACGCATCGGCGGGATGCGCGGCAACGGGACGCGACGCGGACGCACGAGTTCAGCTCGCACGTAGTCAGCGCTGCCGCTGAACCACCAGCCGCGCGGTAGCTCCACCTCGGCCCACGCTTCCGCACCAACGTAGCGACCATCGCCCTGTGCATAATCGACGATGGGCAACCGTGACTCCGCATCGACCTGCCCGGTAGGCGCAGCGAAGACGAAATCGCGGAGGCGATAGTAGAAGAGGCTCGCCTCGCTGCGGACGCGGCGCGTGCGGTGGCGAAGCGCGAGATCGAGTCCGTGACCACGCTCCGAACGGAGGTTCGGATTGCCGACGTCAAAGACGAGCAGCCCGGGGTGCGGCCCACGGTTGTAGAGTTCTTCGAGCGCCGGCGCGCGAAAGGAGCGTTGGTAACTGATGACCAACCAACCGTCTGACCAGAGCGGGAAACGGCCGCTGGCGCTGATGGAGGAACCGAAGAACCGACGCGCCATGAAGGGGGCGACCGGATGATAGGCGGTCCGCTCGAAGCGCGCGCCTAGCTGCCCGCCGAAACGGTCGCCATCGAAACGTTCAAGAGCGTAGGCGGCGATGGAGCTCTGTGCGGTGCGCGGGGCGGGAGCCTCTTTGCCGCTCGCCGTATAGTCGCGCCTGAATCCTGAGAAACCCACGGTGCCAGCCAAACGCCCGCGCCGTCGATGGTCCACGCCGAAACGGTAGTCGATGAGATCGTTACTGGCCGAAGATTCGAGTTCCGTCCGGTTCTCGTCGGATTCGAACTCGAACTCGCGCGCCCGATAGCGGCTGCGCCGAACGGCGAACTCCGCCTTGTCGAACGCGCCGCCCGGCGCACGCCATCCGCCCCGGACCTCGTAACTTCGACGTCGTTCGACCAAACTCTCGAGATCCACCTCATCGGACGAAGCCGGGAGGCCATGTCGCCGCCGATCGTAGAAGTAGTCGAGCACGAGCCACCCGCGCGCCGGAAACCACCCGCCCCCAATCCCCCCGCCGCCGCTCTTCGCGCGCGAGTTCAGCACCGAACCGCGCGGCGTTCGGTAATCGTCGGCCTTTTGCGCGCCGCCGCGCGCGAAGATGAGCAGTTCCCTGCCGCCGACTTTCACACCGCCGCCGATGCCCGCCTGCCGTCCGTTGCTGCCGCCGAAAGAGCTCAAGTACCCGGAAAGGCCGCGCTGGTAGACATCCTTAGCCGAAACGGCGTTGACCACTCCGCCAATGGCGTTTGATCCGTAAAGTAGAGTGGCCGGACCTTTGACGACTTCCACGCGCTCGAGCGTGAGCAGATCGACCGGCTCGGCTTCGTCGCCCGATTGTGCGGCGATGCCAGCGACGCGCAATCCGTCCTCCAAAACCAGCACGCGGTCGCCGTCGAACCCGCGCAGAACAGGACGACCGGCTCCAGGACCAAAGCCCCGCTTAGCGACACCCGGCTGTCCATCGAGCGCTTCGCCGAGCGAAACGGTGCTCTTCTCGAGGAGCTGCAAAGCCCCGACCGAGATCACCGATCGGTAGGCACGCGCCAACGCCTCCGCCTCTCCAGAAGCCGTCACCGTAACTTGTTCGTTCACCGGGGCGAGCACTAGACGTAGCTCGACCCGCTGCTCGCCGGCGACGACCCGCACCGAAGCAGCCGTCTCGGGCACATGATCGAGGTGCGCGATGAAATGGTAGTTGCCGGGCGGAACGTCCGCAAAGACGAACTCGCCGCGGTCATCGACAAACGTCGTCCGCCCTAGCTCAGCGATGGTTACAGCAGCATGCCGCGCTGCCGCCCCAGACGGTTCCAAGCGCACCGTGCCACGCACCGTGGCCACCGGAGTCTGAGCTCCACCTATGGCGGGAAACCA
>NZ_PSLQ01000026.1:21794-40575 GCF_040289685.1 Pyrinomonas sp. | reverse complement strand
TTAGGGGAGGACGTCACTCGTCGTTTATTCGAGTTGCTGCCGCTTTCTCGACCGAACGCCGATGATGATTCGCTCACAGGCGAGCGCGCCCAGTTCATGGGCGACGAAGGGCGAACTTTTCAAGAAGCAGGCCGATCACGCATCGCCACACGTGAAAGCGGCAGCGAATCGGTTGCCGGCTATAGCTATCAGAGACGAACACGCAGCTACACGTTCACCAAAACCGAAGCCCTGGTCGGCCAGTTTCAACATCAGCTTGAGCTACAGACGACGGCGTGTTTGTTGGAAGACAGAGGTTGAAACTCACAAGCCCCGTATGGGTTCTGAGTAAAGGGCGAGGATGATCGTGCAAACCGCAACAACGCTTCTTTCGCCCCAATATGGGGCGTCGTCGCGTTTGAGGCGAAGCGTCAGAGAAAGAAGATCTTCCCGGATCTTCGCGCCGAGATCTTTGCAGGTTCGTCTTGCGTTCGGAGAGAGCGGCCTGCTTTCAGGAGCCACAGGCGAGTTCGATCAGTGTACGCACGCCCGCTCCAGTAGCGCCTTTCGGCGAATCGGGTCGCTCTTCATCGAGCCACGCCGTGCCAGCGATGTCCAAATGCGCCCATGGCACATCAGCAGCGAACTTGCTCAAGAGCAGGGCGGCAGCAGTTGCATCGGGTCGCCCGCCGTAGTTTTTGAAGTCGGCGATGTCGCTCTCGATAAGCTTCTTGTAGTCATCGCTGACGGGCATGCGCCAGACGGATTCGCCCGCGCGCTCTGCCGCCCGACACACCTGTGCTGCCCACGCATCATCGTTGCTGAACAATCCAGCGTGCACGTCGCCCAATGCAACGATGATCGAGCCGGTGAGCGTCGCCAAATCTACGATGCGTTGCGCCCCGCACTGCCGCGCGTAAGCGATCGCATCAGACAAGATCAATCTTCCCTCGGCATCCGTATCGACAGCTTCGATGGTGAATCCGGCAAGCGTCTTGATGACATCGCCCGGCTTGAGCGCGCTGCCCGAAGGCATGTTCTCCGCCGCTGGCACGATGCCGATCAAACGTCGCGGTGAGCCGAGTTCGGCGATGGCGCGCATGGCTCCCAAAACGGCCGCGCCGCCAGCCATGTCGGCCTTCATCTCTTCCATGCCTTGCCAAGGTTTGATCGAGATGCCGCCCGTGTCAAACGTCATCCCCTTGCCGACGAAAGCCCAAAGCTCGTCTGCCGTCGCCGTCGGTTCGTAGCGAACGACGATCAAAGCTGGCGGCTCAGCCGACCCCTTGCCTACGGCCCACAGCCCACCCATGCCGTGGGCTTCGATCTCGGCTCCCGTCAGAATTTCGATGGCAAGACCTCGTTCGACGCACATCTGCGCTGCGCGTTGCGCCAGCTCTCGCGGCGGCAAGAGGTTCGACGGCTCGTCGGCAAGCGAACGCGCCCAATTGGTCGCTTCCGCCACGATGCGTCCGCGCACAACTGCCCGCTCAAGCATCTCATCCGCAAACGGTGCGACGACGACGACGCGCTCCAAACGCCCTTTCTTCTCTGCCTTTTGACGGTGAACATCGTTCTCATATTGACCGAGCACCGCTCCTTCCGTCGCCGCTTGCACGAGCGCGGACAAATCCCGTCCCGCTTCGGGAACGATGACCCGAAGCGCATCCAGACGATTCGCGCTCGCACAGCGCACCCCGGCAGCCACCGCCCGACGTAGAACGTGTGCATCGAATTCTTCTCTCCTGCCGAGCCCGATAAGCAACACACGCTGCAAGCGACCGTTCGAAGCGACGCTGATAAGTTCGGTTTCGCTCTCTTCGCCCCCGAACTCAATTTCATCTCCGAACGTCGCCAGGGCAGAAAACGAGATCCGCTCCCCCTTGAAGACGCAAAGGGCCACTGGTTCGCCATCTTTCAAAGGTTGGGAAGCAAGCTCTAGATGCAAGCTCATGAGCGTGCCTCTTTCACGCAAAATCCAGTTAAAATCCTCACAGATTCGTTGACAATCAGCCTCAGAGGGGTATAATTTTCAGTCGCTCGAAGGCGCCTCCCTTAAGGGAGCATGCGCCGCCAACAGCCTGAATATTGCCCGCCCGTGCCGGCTCGGCTGTCGATTCTGTGCCCCAGCGTCGCTCCACCCGAGCCGGCATCCACTTTTCGTCGAACCTTGAAATGCGCTTGATCCCTTAACCAATGCGATGCGCGCCGGCAACGATGAGTTAAGCGCTGCCTGACGCTTTTCGTCGCCGAAGATGAGAACGCGGTTCTTATTACCTGTCAGCGACTCGAAGCCGCGTCTCGCTTGCAAAAAACGAGGGATCGCTTGGTGCGGACAAACTCAGCCCGAACGACTTCGGCTCTTGCCGTCGAGTGGCGAACGCCATAAACGCCCGACGCGAACAGGCCAGCCCTGAACGAAAGTTACCTTTTGCTCTCGGCCTTGGCGGTGCCCTTCTCTTCCGTCGGTTTATCGCTGCGGCTGCTTGCACCCAGCGGCGGAAGGTTGAGCGCGGCGCGCACGTCCTGCTCGATGCGGCTGAGCAGTTCGACATTCTCTTTCAGCATCTGCTTGACGTTCTCGCGTCCTTGTCCGAGACGTTCGCCCTTGTAGGAGAACCACGCGCCGCTCTTTTCGATGATCTTGTTGGCCACGGCTAGGTCAATGACGTCGCCAACCCGCGAGATGCCCTCGTTGTAGATGATATCGAACTCGCACTCGCGAAACGGCGGAGCCACTTTGTTCTTAACGATCTTGACCTTGGTCCGGTTGCCAATGGTTCGCTCGCCGTCTTTGACCGACCCCGTGCGACGTATGTCTAGGCGCAAGCTCGCATAGAACTTGAGCGCACGCCCGCCCGTGGTGGTCTCGGGCGAACCGAACATGACGCCTATCTTTTCGCGTATCTGGTTGATGAAGATCAGGCACGTGTTGGTCGAAGCGACGATGCCGGTCAGTTTGCGTAGCGCCTGCGACATCAGACGCGCTTGCAACCCGACGTGCGAGTCGCCCATCTCGCCATCGAGTTCGGCGCGCGGCACGAGCGCAGCCACTGAATCCACTACGATGACATCGACGCCGTTGGATCGAACCAACGCCTCGACGATCTCCAGTGCCTGTTCGCCCGAATCGGGCTGCGACACCAGCAAATCATCAACGTTGACGCCGAGCAGCGCAGCGTATTCCGGATCGAGCGCGTGCTCGGCGTCGATGTAAGCGGCCACGCCGCCCTGCCGCTGCGCTTCAGCGACGATGTGCAGCGCGAGCGTCGTTTTGCCGGAACTTTCCGGCCCGAAGATCTCCGTGATGCGCCCGCGCGGGATGCCCCCGACACCGATGGCCGCATCCAGACTGAGCGAGGTCGTCGAAATCACCTGCACGTCTCCCATGGGGCGCTCGCCCAATCGCATGATCGCGCCCTTGCCGAACCGCTTTTCGATGTTGAGCAAAGCCGCCTCGATCGCCTTGCTCCGGTCGTTCGATTTCATCTCTGCCATGGTCACCACCATCGTTTCGCTTCTCTCCTTTGCGCCGTGGAATGGGTAGGAGTGTAGCACATTTCGGCGCGGAAGAGAAACGTCGTTTCAACTACGAAACACCGTGCGCTCCGCCGCGAGCTTTCCAGGCGGCGCGCCGCAACGAGCCGTTCAAGGTGCCGCTGACCTTTGGTCATCCGCGAAGAATTCGCACACGCTCCGGCCGACACTCGCCTCAAACCTTTCCACCAGCGAAGGGAGATCGCCCGAGCGTTCATCGTGCATGATGCGTTCGACGCGCCAGAGCGGAAAGAAAAGATCATTGACGCCGAAGAAAGTTTCGCCTGACCGAAGAGCGTTCACCCAATCATCGAAGGCCGTGAGATCAATGCCACGCAAGAATACACCAGCCGCGCTGATTCGGTCGAGTCTTCCCCAACACTTCTCGCGTGGGCTATGAAGCACGACGATCACCATGTTGCCGCGACTGATGCTCATCTTTCCGCTCCAGCGACGGGTTCGCTTGCGCGCGGCACGAGCGCGCGGAAGAACTCGCCCACACGTTTAGTCAAGTCCGGCATCCCGTGCAGGCTTTCGATCTTTGCGACCACAGCTGACCCAACCACGGCGGCGTCCGAATAGCGCCAAACTTCAGCGACGTGCTCAGCGCGCGAGATGCCGAATCCGACGGCGACGGGAAGCGTCGTGCACCGTCGTATGCGCGTGACCAGCTCTTGCGCCTGTCGGCTCACCTGATCGCGTTCGCCCGTCACGCCGGCGCGCGAGACGGCGTAGATGAAGCCGCTTGTTTGAGCGGCGATCAAGCGCAGCCTTTCGTCCGTGGAAGTAGGGGCAGCGAGAAAGATCGTATCCAGATCGTGCGCGCGGGCGATCTCCACCCACTCATCGGCCTCCTCCGGCACGAGGTCTGTGACGAGAAGGCCATCGACGCCGACCTTGCGCGCCTCTGCAGCCAATTCGCACTGCCCGAATTGAAGCAGCGGGTTGTAGTAACTGAACAGGATGATGGGCACATCGGTTCGGCGACGCGCGCTTTCAACTGCGCAGAGGACATCGGCCACGTTTGTACCACGCGCCAGCGATCTTTCCGAAGCGCGCTGAATCACCGGACCATCGGCGACCGGATCGCTGAAGGGGACGCCGAGTTCGATAGCTGTGGCGCCCACGCGCGCCAGTTCAACGATCAACTCAACGGTGGTGTCAAGGTCCGGGTCGCCCGCTGTGATGAACGGGATGAGGCCACGCCGCTCTTCGCGGCGCAAGCGTGCGAAACTCTCCCCAATGCGCGTCATTCGTCGAACGCTTCGATCAACTCGCTTCAGCTCGCCGAGAGCTTTTCGGTAAAGCTCCTCATTCCGATCCGCCGAACACATCTGCGGGACTTTTGCGAACTCCCTTTTGGTCTTTCTGAACGCCCTCAGCTTGTTCACCGGTCCAGCCTTCGGCACGGTTACCCCTGATTCGTGCCTAAACCCGCCCCTTATTTTTTCATTCGATCTTCTGGCCCAGTTCGCGCGCCACCGTGTGAACGTCCTTGTCGCCACGTCCTGAGAGATTGACGATAACGATCTGGTCTCGATCCATGCTGCGCGCCAGCTTGACCGCGTGGGCTACTGCGTGAGCCGATTCGAGCGCCGGAAGGATGCCTTCCAACTTCGCGAGCAATTGAAAAGCTTCCAACGCTTCCGCATCCGTCGCGCCGACGTACTCGACGCGCCCTAGATCGCGAAGGTAAGCGTGCTCCGGACCGATGGCCGGATAATCCAGTCCAGCCGAGATCGAGTGGGTGGCGGCGATCTGTCCGTGCGCATCTTGCAGGACGTAGCTCATCGTCCCTTGCAAGACGCCGAGACGCCCGCCGCCGCGAAGGTTGAAGCGCGCCGCGTGCTGGCCCAGTTCGTCGCTGCGTCCGCCAGCTTCAACTCCGACCATGCGCACCTGTTCGTCCTCCAAAAAGGGGTGAAAAAGCCCGATGGAGTTGGAACCGCCGCCGACGCAGGCGACCAGCGCATCTGGCAAGCGCCCTTCGCGCTCTAAGATTTGCGCTCGCGCTTCGATTCCAATGACGCGTTGAAAGTCGCGCACCATGAGCGGGTAAGGATGCGGGCCGAGCGCACTGCCGAGCAAGTAGTAGGTGTTCTCGACGTTGGTCACCCAATCGCGCAACGCTTCGTTGATGGCGTCCTTCAATGTGCGCGATCCGTTGGCGACTTCGCGCACGTCGGCGCCGAGCAAGCGCATGCGAAAGACGTTGAGCGCTTGACGCCGCACGTCTTCGGCACCCATGTAGATGACGCACTCCATGCCGAGCAGCGCGCACACGGTGGCCGTGGCCACCCCGTGCTGCCCGGCGCCGGTTTCGGCGATGATGCGCCGCTTGCCCATGCGACGGGCGAGCAACGCTTGTCCGATGGCGTTGTTGATTTTGTGTGCCCCTGTGTGCGACAGGTCTTCGCGTTTCAAGTAGATGCGCGCGCCGCCAGCATGCGCGGTCAAACGCGCGGCGTAGAAGAGCGGCGTTGGGCGTCCCGAGTAGTCACATAACAAGCGGTTGAATTCCGCTTGAAAAGAGGCGTCGTGCCGCGCGGCTTGGTAGGCGCGCGTCAACTCCTCGAGCGGCGCCATGAGCGTTTCCGGCACGAACCGCCCGCCGTACCGCCCCCATCGCCCGCGCTCATCCGGCTGCACTGTGAAACTCACGCTTGACCTCCCGCATTTTCAGCTTGGCACAAAGCGAGCTGTTTCGCAAACGGCGAGCGAGAGGCACACTCCTCGCCCGCTGAACACACAACGCCGACGCTGAACCGACGACTAAACCGATGCCCCCAATGATACGCGCGCGGCGAAGACCACCCCCTGCACGCCGAAGCGACCTGACGCAAAACCGACCGGACTTGAGCGGCGTCTGTTTCGCTGCAAAAGTGAGGGTGCGCTTGTTCGTGAGCGCTCGCGCGGGTTGGAAGGGACCACGGGTTATGACCTGTATACGCTGAGCGCGCTGGCTACACGCGCACCCTCGCTTGACACGGAAGCGATCACAACCGTTCGGCCATGCGCACGCAGTTTCGCCCATCGCGTTTGGCACGGTAGAGCGCCGCATCAGCCATGGCATAGAGTTCGCGTTCCGAGATAGCGTGAGTCGGGCACGAGGCGACGCCGACGCTGACGGTGGCCATGCCGACCCGTTCGATGGGCGAACTGGAGATCGTGGCTCGCAAACGCTCGGCGGCAGCAAAAGCCCTATCTGCATCCGCACCAGCGAGCAATAAAGCGAACTCTTCTCCGCCGAGTCTGGCTGCCGTGTCATTGTCGCGCGATGATTCACGAAGCATATGAGCGACGTGGCGGATGACGACGTCGCCAGTCGAATGACCGAAAGCGTCGTTGATGTTCTTCAGCTTATCGACATCAACCAGAAGCAACGAGCAGGGAATCTTGTAACGTCGCCAACGCTCCACCTCTTGTCCGAGCGCGACGCGGAACCGCCGACGGTTTGCCAGTCCGGTCAAGTAGTCTTGATCGGCCTCTGCGCGTAGCCTTTCGATGGTCAATTGCATCCTGATCAGTTGCGTCACCCTCACAGACAGCAACGGCAGTTCCACCGGCAATTGAAAATAGTCGAAAGCGCCGAGCGACAGGGCTTCCAGCCGCCGATGAGAGGCAGACTCCTCCGCGCCAACGAAGATGAGCGGCATATCCTCATGCAAGTTGGCGATGGTCCGAGCTAGTTCTGCCGCGCGCAAGTCGTTCAGTTCGATCTCGGCGATGACGATGTTGGGCCTAGTTCGCTGAATGGAGACGATGGCCGCCATGCCGCCCGCGACGCCGACGACGCACGCTCCTGCTTCTTCCAGCGTCGGACCGCACAAGTGCGCCATCCTTTCGTTCATGACGAGGAGGATGCGCCCGCGCTGTCGTTCGTTCTTCTGCTGTTTGCTGGCCGTCGCATAGGTCATCAAACTCATCTTCTCGACTCCCTCGATTCAACTTCACGACTTTGAGCGAGAAGGTCGTGAGGCTAAGGCGTGGCGGGAAACGCCGAATCACGCAGCCGTTTCGCGTTGTGATCTCGCGCAAGCATACTCGATCGCGCGCCGACGCTTCAAGCCGCGCCTTTTGCCGCGCGCACGAAATCGGCGAGCTGAGCGTGATCCTTCCTTCCCGGCACGCTCTCCAACGCACTACAGGCATCGACCCAATCAGGCCGCACCGCTAAAACAGCTTGCGCGACGTTGTGCGGCGCGAGTCCTCCGGCGAGAAACAGTTCCGCTTCAATTGACGCTTTGACTTGTCGCGCTCGCTCCCAGTCGAAAGAGCGCCCCGTGCCGCCGTAAACGCCCGGCACAGCCGCGTCGAGCAGCACGGCGTCCACAGCGTAATCGCGAGCGCGCGTTGGATCGAATGCCAAATCGACGCGCAGCGCCTTGATGACGCGCACGCGACGAAGCTCAAATCCCGCGCGCAGCGCGCGACAAAAATCGGGCGTTTCATCGCCGTGAAGCTGCACAGCATCGAGTCCGACCTCTGCGGTCACGCGCACGATCAGTTCTTCCGGCGCGTTGACGAAAACTCCGACGCGAAGAACGCTTGCGGGCAAACGCGCGCTCCATTGTGCTGCCTCTTGCGGTGCGACGTAGCGCGGGCTTCTGTCGTAGAAGTTGAACCCGACGGCATCGGCGCCAGCGCCAACCGCGGCAAGCGCATCTTCGAGACAAGTGACGCCACAGATTTTGACCCGTACCATGCTGCTCTTTGCGCGATTCTAGCACAACGCAAAGCGCGTCACGAACGAGCCGGGCGCCGACGTTTCATCTCGATTTCGCGCCATCTTCGCTCAACCGCCAAATGGAGACTTCGATCTTTTCATCTCATCGACCAAACGTTTGATTTCGTCAATCAGGTCGGCGGGCGAAACCGGCTTCGAGATATGAGAACTGAAGCCGGCAGCGAGCGCTTGTTCACGATCGCGGTCGCGCGCGTAGGCCGTTAGCGCGACGACGACGAGATCATCTCGATGTGCGTGCAATTTGCGGAGCAACTCATAGCCATCCTCCTCGGGCATGCCGATGTCGCTGATGACCAGATCGGGATCGAATTCCTCAAAGCTGCGGAGCGCTTCTGCCGCCGTCGCCGCGGTACGGACCACTGCGCCGTGATGTTCGAGCGCCGTAGCGATCATCTCGCGCGCATCGTGATCGTCATCGACGACCATGATGCGCACGCCTTGGAGCAAAGCCATCGTGGCGTCGTCTCCTGCCGCACGCTCCATTTCGCCACCAGCCGCGCCCCGTTGCGCTTCGGCACCCCCTTTCGTTGTGCGAATGGCCATCAACGGCAGGCGTATAAAGAAGGTTGCGCCGCGCCCTTTGCCTTCGCTTTCGACGCCGACTCGTCCGCCATGCAGTTCGACGATGTGTCGGACGATCGATAGCCCGATGCCAAGTCCGCCGTGCATGCGGCGCGTAGAGCTATCGGCCTGCCGCAAACGATCGAAGACGAAAGGCAGAAAGTCCGGGTTGATGCCTTCGCCTGTGTCGCTGACGCGGATTTCGACGTGAGAGTCGACGCGCCGCAGCGTGATGTCGACGCGCCCGCCGCGCGGCGTGAACTTGACGGCGTTTGACAATAAGTTCCAGACAGCTTGGCGCAAGCGATCGGGGTTGCCCATGATCGGACCAGCATCGCGCTCCAGTTCGACGTTGATGGCGATGCGTTTGGCTTCCGCTGCTGGGCGGACGGAATCGAGCGCCGATTCGATGACCGGCACGAGATCAGTCGGCATCACGTCGAATTGGAACTTGCCCGTGATGATGCGCGAAACATCGAGCAAGTCTTCGATCAGGCGCATCTGCGCCTGTGCGTTGCGGTAGATCGCATCGAGCGCGCGAGCGGTCTGCTCTTTGTCTAGATTGCCGGCGCGCAGCAGATGCATCCAGCCGAAAATGGCCGTCATCGGCGTGCGCAGTTCGTGTGAAAGCGTCGCCAAGAATTCGTCCTTCAGACGATTGCTCTCTTCCGAAAGCTGGTAGAGTCGATGGTTCTCGATGGCCACCGCCGCCAACTGCGCGATCTGAACGAGCAACGCCTCGTCCTCTTGCGTGAACTCGCCTTCGTATTTGTCTGACAATTGAATGAGCCCGATGTTCTGTCCATTGCGCCCGATGAGCGGTGCAGCGAGCCAGCCACGTATCGGCGGATGTTTCCCCGCCTCTTTGCCGAAGCCGTGCCACGCTGGATGGCGTTCGAGTTCCTCTTGGGTCAAGCGCATCGGCTGATTGGTCTTGCAAACAAGCGAGTAGATGCCAGAGCCGTCGGGTTGCGCGTCATACGAACGCCACGCCGCGTATTTATCCGAGAGCGAGACGGCGTTGATCGCCTGCGCCCAGTTCTGGTCCACCGTCAGGCTCGTCACCGATTGATGCGCGCCGATGATGGCGCGCGCTCGTTCGGTAATCGTCTGCAACATCTCACCGAGCGTGTGCGACGAGTTGATGACCAGAGACATTTCGGCCAATTGCCGCAGTTGTTCGACGCGCCGTTCTTCCTGTGCCAGACGCAACGCCCTCTCCTCCTCGACGCGCAAGCGTTCGGTCGCGTCGCGCGTCAATACGGCGTAGCCGCGCAAGTTGCCGGCCTCGTCGCGCAACGGCGTGACCAAACCGCCGGCCCAAAAGCGACTTCCGTCCTTGCGCACGCGCCAGCCGGACTCTTCAGCCCGACCATCGTTGACCGCCCGCTGCAATTCGGCGTTCGGGACGCCGGCCTCGCGGTCCTCCGGCGCGAAGAGCAAAGAGTAGTGCTGACCAACGATCTCCTCCGCCGCGTAACCAAAGAGGCGCTCGCCGCCCCTGGTCCAACTCGTCACGCGCCCTTCTGCATCGAGCATGAAGATGGCGTAATCGCGCGCGCCTTCCACGAGCAGCCGGTAACGCTCTTCAGCTTCGCGCGAGGCGGCAAGGGCCGATGCATAGCTTCGCGAGAGAGCGAGCAGCTCGCGCCGCATGAGGATGGCGAGAACGGTGCCCACCAGAAGGGTCAGCCCGATTCCGCTTGCGACCATGAGTTGCGTTGCCCAGCGTAGATCGGCGAGGCGCTCTTCGCGCAACGCCCGTTCGGTTTGAATGAAGGCCGAAAGGCGCTCGCGCGCCGTATCCATGAGCGATTTCCCGACGCTCAGCATCATGGCGGCGTCTTGCTCGCGCCCGGCGCGTCGAAGCGCGATGACTTCTCCAGCGAACTCGTGCCATTGCCTCTCGATCGCGCGGATCGCCCTGACCTGTTCCTGTTGCGTTTGGTTATCGGCGACCAACCTCTCGAGTTCATCCAACTCCCTATCGAACACCGCTTCGGCGCGTTCGTAAGGCTCCAGAAATTCGGGCGAGCCGGTCACCAAAAAACCACGCACGCCAGTCTCCATATCGACGATCAGGCGTTCCAAATAGTGGGCTTGGGCAACTACCTGGCTTGAGTGGTCCACCCATTGCATACTCGCGATGAGGTGCTCGATCTGCCAAATGAGCGCCGCCGCAAGCCCGACCATGAGGATGAAAGGCAAGACGACAGCACGCAGCAGCGCGCTCCTGAACTTCTTCGCATCAATCGTGGGAGCCATGGCGCTGACACCTTTCTAGGGAAGGGGCTTGCCTCACCCATCGCTGCAAGCACATGTTATAAAATCATTGACGAACATGCCAAACGGATAGCGAAAGCATGTCGAACTCGTCACAAAACGGGAGGTTCGCGACCGATGTCAGCTCGCGCAGCTCTCGCTCCCCACGGTTACGTCGGGGCAGGCATCATCATCTTGGCCGAAGCGCTGCTCTTTACCGGCGATCGAGTTGTCGGGCAATGGTTCACGCCCATCGTTTGGACCGGATACGTGCTGCTTGCCGACGCGTTCGTCTATCGGCTGCGCGGCCATTCGCCGCTCGTCTCGGATCGCACGGCATTTTTGATCATGGCGCTTATTTCTATTCTCGCTTGGTGGATGTTCGAGTTTTACAACGCGCCGCGGTTTTGGCGCTCCGATCGCGAACTGTGGTGGCATTACCACAATCTCGAACCCAATCCCTTTCTCCGTCGCGTCGGCTACGACTGGGCTTTTGCGACCATCTTTCCGGCTCTGTTTTTGACGGCGGAAGTCCTGCTTGCGACCGTATTTCGCCACCGACCACGCATGCGCCCCGTGGCGCTCTCGCGCACGGCGCTTCGTTTGATGAGCGTCATCGGCGCGGCGATGGCGCTGTTGCCGCTCGTCGTCATCTCGGAGTGGTTTGCGCCGCTGGTCTGGCTTGCTTTCATCTTCTTGGTCGATCCCATCAACGCGCTGCGCGATTGGCCTTCGATCTGCGGTGACCTGATGCGCGGCGATTGGCGCCGCCTGACGGCGCTGCTTGTAAGCGGCTTCGTCTGCGGCATTTTGTGGGAGTTTTGGAACTACTGGGCCATTTCGCGCTGGACCTACACGGTGCCTTACCTCGGCCACATCAAGATCTTCGAAATGCCCGTGCTCGGTTATTTTGGCTTTCCGCCCTTTGCCGTCGAGTGTTGGGCGATCTACATCTTTTGCCGTTCGTTGCTTGCACCGCCGAGCCGCATGGCGGACGACACCGTGTGGATGCCGACGCGCGATTAGAGTCTGATCGTCGCTTCTCAACCGCTTCGATGGTGACGCAGTTAGAGTCCGATGCCAAGCGCGCAACTGACCGGGTTGTCACGGCTCATCGAAGGTCGGTAGAATACCGAAATCACACCACTTGCGAACTTCGGAGGAAAGATGAAGAGACGGCCGCCGCTGATCGCCCTTGTTTTGCTCGTCTTCGCTGTTCTCATCGCTTCCATCAAAGCTTCGGACCGGGAAGAGCTAACGCCCTATCTTGAGCGGGCGCGGGCGCTTGTAACAGATCCCAGACTAACGACGGCATTCGCCCACGTCGATCGCGAAAAGGAACGGATCTTGCGCGAGTGGATCGCCATCACCGAAATCAACGCCCCATCGGGCAAAGAGCGCGAGCGCGCCGAGTTCATCAAAAAACTCTTGTCCGGTTACAAGCTTGACCAAATCTATTTCGATCGCACGGGCAATCTCGTCGCCGTGCGCAAAGGCACGGGCGACGGGCCAACGGTCGTCATCGATGCGCACCTCGACACGGTCTTTCAAGAAGGTTTGAAGATCAAAGCCGAGATCCGCGACGGGCGAGTTTACGCCCCCGGCATCGGCGACGATACGCGCAACATCGAAGCGATGCTCGCCGCGATCCGCGCGCTTGACGCAGCAGGCATCAAAACCAAAGGCGATTTGATCTTTCTCTTCACGGTCGAAGAGGAGACGGCCCTGCGCGGCGCACGCGAGTTCATCAAGGACAACAAAGAGCGTATCGGCTATTACATCGCGCTCGACGGAGGTTACGAGGGGTTCACCTATGGCGGCATTGGCATCAAATGGTTCCGCCATCACCTGATCGGTCCGGGCGGACATACGCGCTCGCGCACGCCGCCCTATTCGGCGACGCTGCCGCTGGCGCGTGCCATCGCGCGCATCTACGAGCTGCCGCTTCCCTCGGACCCACCGACACATTTGAACATCGGGATGCTCAGCGGATCTGAGGTGGTCAACGCAAAGGCCGCTGACGCTTGGTTTACGGTCGATCTCCGCTCGACCAGCAACGACGTGATCGCTGATCTCGAACGAAAGATCGCGGCGATCATCGCCGAAGAAGCGGCGCGTGTCGGGATGCAAAGCAGAACCGAGCTTCTCTCCGACACGCCCGCCGCGCAGATTCCAAGGCTGCGTCAATCGCCCATGGTCTTAACGGCGGAAGCCGTTCATCTGGCGATGGGCTTTGAGAACCCACCGATCACGCCGACGGCGTCGAACAACGCCAACGCCGCGCTCTTGGCTGGGCTGCCGGCCATCTCAACCGGCGCCGCTCCGTGCGGCGACGCGCACGCGCTCACTGAGTGGTGCGAGATCGAACCGATCTACAAAGGGATCAAAAAGGTGATCGCGCTCGCAGTCGCGCTGGCCCAGCTTGATGAGAAATGAAGAGACGCCCCGAAGGCCGCTTCATCGCTGGAGGCTATTTTGGGAATTGGACGCTGGACGAAAGGATTGAGGAAACGCCTCGAACTCGCAGGACGCAACTGAAAACGGCGTGTCGTCTGAAACCGATCATTTCGTTGTTCGCGCAAGCCGAATCTCGTGCTTTAGGACTCTTCCGCCCAAGGCTTCAGCAGCTAGCTTAAAAGGGGCGCGCCTTTCCTTTCTGGAAAAATCCTGATGAGAGAGTTCGCGCTTTAGGCGCGCAAGCTACTCGGAGACGCTTCAGGATCAAGAGCGAACTCACGCGAGTCGCCCCCAAAAGCTTCAGGCTCAAAAACGGTGGTGCATGAATTGACGTACGTCGGCCTAAAACGCTTCAGGCTCACAAGCGGTAACGCACGCGACGACGGAGCTCGTCGTCTTCGACTTCGATGTTTTGCAGACGGAGCGAGACATCGGCGTTCAGGTCCAATCCGGCTCGCTCCCCGGCAGCAAGCTTGACGCTTCCGGCGGCGGCGATCATCGCCGCGTTATCGGTCGAAAGATGACGCGATGGGAAATAGACCGGCAGACCCAGCCTCGCAGCCATCTCGCTCATCGCTTCGCGCAAGGCCATGTTGCACGCCACGCCGCCAGCGATGATCAACGTCTTCGGCTGATGTTCGCGCGCGACCCGCTCGGTGGTCGAGACGAGCGAACGGATGACGACGTGCTGAAAGCTAGCTGCTAAGTCCTTGATCGCTTGCGAAGGCGTCTCGCCCTCTTTTACGGGCCGCAGGCCAGTCTCGCGCACGTACTTCGAAACGGCGGTCTTCAATCCGCTGAAGCTGAAATCTGGACGCCGGTCGCTGATCTTCGGCAAACTGAACTTGACCGCATGCGGATCGCCTTCGCGCGCGAGCCGTTCGATCACCGGACCGCCCGGATAACCGAGGCCGAGCATCTTCGCCACTTTATCGAAAGCCTCGCCAGCGGCATCATCGCGCGTGCGCGCGACGATCTTGTACTGTCCCGGCTGCGGCACGTAGAACATGTGCGTGTGCCCGCCCGAGACGATCAACGCCAGCGCTGGATGTTCGACCGGCGGATTATCGAAGACGACCGAGTAGATGTGCCCTTCAAGGTGATTGACGCCGACGAACGGTTTGCCGAGCGCATACGCCAGCCCTTTCGCGTAACACAAACCGACCAACAACGAACCGATCAATCCAGGACCGACCGTGACGGCGATGCCATCTATCTCTTCAAAGCCAACCCCGGCGCGCGCCATCGCCTCTTCGACGATCGGCTCGATCTTCTCCAGATGCTCGCGCGAAGCGAGTTCCGGCACGACGCCGCCAAACCGTTTGTGGACATCCGTCTGCGATGAGATGATGGAGGAGACCAGCTCTTTGCAATCGCGCACGATGGCCGCTGCCGTTTCGTCGCAAGAAGTTTCGATGCCTAAAACCAGCATTGTTGAGACTCCCGATCCGATGGGCCTATGTGATGGATAATTTTACATCTGATCGCCACAAACCCAAATGCTTTCAATCATGCTGATAGAAGCTCAGCGCCGCATCGCCCTGTCGTAGAATGCGCCACCGGCGAAGCGTGCCGACCGCATCGGGGAGGACCTTTTTGTGATGGTGTTCGACGACGACGACGCCATCTTCGCATATGAGCGATCGATGCTCGCCGAGCGTTTCGAGAACGGGCGAGTAGTTCTCCGCATAGGGCGGATCGAAGAAGATCACGTCCCAACACCTGTAACCGTTCGCGACAGCGCGCCGCAAAAATTCCGCCGCTTCGCTCATGAAGACTTCCGTCTCTTCTTCCGGCACGCCACACAGATCCAAGTTGGCCTCGATCAGCGCGCACATGCGCCGCGAACGATCGACGAAAGTGGCAAACGATGCGCCGCGCGACAGCGCCTCGATGCCGACCGCGCCGGAGCCAGCGCACAGATCAAGGAAGCGCACGCCTTGGATGCGCGGCGCGAGCACGTTAAAGAGCGTCTCGCGCAACCGATCCGCCGTCGGACGAACGCGCAGCGATGGCGGACTTTTCAAACGCCGTCCGCGATAGACCCCACCGATGACTCTCAACCCCTTTCCTCCGCAAACCAAGCGCCGGGCGGGCGAGAATCGCCGCGTCACGCGCGTTGCACGGCAACCACATGGTCCACCGTCTGCTCAAACGTGTCGTCGTGAGAGATGACGAACAGTTGATCGAAATCGCGCACCTGACCGATGATCTCCGCCAAACGTTGGCGTCTTTCCGCGTCCATGTTGACGGTCGGCTCATCGAAGAAAGCGATGCGCACATCTGACAACTCTTTGAGCAACGCGAGTCGGACGGCCAACGCGGCGACCATCTGTTCGCCGCCCGACAGGTTCTGAAACGAACGTTCGTGCCCGGCCTCTTCCAAGATGATCTCGTAATCGCGCGACCAGCGGAGCGACTGGTCCGGTCTCCCCATCATCTCGCGGAAAAGCTGATTTGCCTCCACTGAGACGTTGTAGAGGTAGCTTTCGGCCACCAATGGTCCAGCTTCGCGCAGCTTCTCGCGGATGAACTCGATGCCTTCTTTGAGCCGCACCAAACGGGCCTGTTCGCGCCGCTCGCGTTCGAGCCGCACGCGCACCTCATCGAGCTGTTCCAGCTCGCGCCGAAGCGAGGCCGTGTGGTCTTGTTCCCAGGATAGCTGCGCCCGAATGGAGGCTGCGCGTTCGCGCAAGTTCACAAGCTGTGCGCGCTCTCCGGCATGTTTGTCGGCATCGTAGTTCGCCACCGCCCGGTCGTGTTCGGCACGCGCCTGCTCTAAAGCGCGTTGCGCCTCGGCGGCTTCTCGCGCAGCACGTTCGACTTCGGCGCGACATTCCGGCAACCTTTCGACTAAAAGCGTGCAGGCGACGTACTCTCGATGTGCCGCCGCCGTCCGATCTCGCTCGGCCCGCGCTGCTTCCATGTTCTGTTCGAGCGTTTCGAACAGGCGAAAACGAGCTTCTAAGTCAACGGCGCGCTGTTTCGCCTCGGCGAGTTCGACGCGCGCTTGCTGCAATCGCGCGTTTGCGTCCGAAGCGCGCTCAGCTTCGGCGCGCAACAGCGTCATCTGCCCGCGCGGATCGCCAAGCGCGCGCAGGTCTTTCTCCACGCCCAGCAAATCCGCTTCCAACTGAGGCAGCCCCGCAGCCATCGCTTCCGCCATCTTCAACTCCTCTTTCAGTCTGCTCCCTTCCTCTTCGATCTCCTGTAAGCGCGTCCGCAAGGCGTCGAGTTCAGCATGTTTCAACGCCTCCCGCTGCCACTTCTTGATCTCAGCATCGATGCCGACCATCTGCGCTTGCCGTTCGGCCAAGCGCAGATGGTCGGCATGCCCAAGAGCGGTCAGCCTTTCACGTGCGGAGCCAAGCGCCTCGCGCTTGCTAGCGTATCGCGCTTCGTCCTGTTCGAGGCGCAACCTCACCTCGCGAAGCCTTGCGACGGCGATCTGCGCCTCCTGCGCCCGCTTGACGCGCTCGGTCAACAGGGCGAGTTCTTTTTCGCGTTTCTTCAAACGAGTCCGGTTAGCGCTGAGATGTTGCGCGAAATAGCTTTCGAGCGTTTCCCCCTCGGCGAGATTCAAGCAGCGGGCTGAAAGGATCGGACAGAGCCCGCCCTCGATTTCGCGCTGCATGCGCTCGTCGCGCTCGATTGCGGCGCGCAAACGTCCCACCTCATCGCGCAACAGGCTCTCTTCTCTTTCGAGCGCAGTGAGTTCCTCGGCAGCGGCAGCGTCTTTCTCCAACTGTTTCGCTTCCCGGCGCAAATCGGCGAGCGAGGCTTCGAGCTGTTGTACCTCTTGGGTCATCTCGCGCACCCTCTCTTCGAGCAGACGTCGTTCGTTGAGCGCTTCGCGCAACGCAGCGATTTCGTTTTCAATGGCGAGCCGTTCGCTCGCCAAAGACTCGACGCGCTGCTGTGCGTCACAGGCCGCTTCCGCCTGCCGAATGCGTTCGCGTGTCTGTTTGTGTTGTGCGCGTAGCCGTTCGATGTCCTCTCGCAATCTGCTCGCGCGTTCGGCGCTGGCCTTAAGCTCCGCGCGCACTTCGCGCAGACGGTCGCGTTCACGCTCCAGACTCTCTTGCCGTTCGACTAGTGGTCCGATCTGCTGCAGACGCGCGTGCGCCTCCTGCGCCCGTCGCAACTCTTCCTCGAGATTTTGCACGCGGTTCTGCGCGCGCAAAATCTCGCGCGATGCGGCCTCCACCTCGGCGCGCAAAAGGTCGCGCTCGATCCTCTTCTGTTCCAACTCTTCCAATCGGGCGAGCGCACAGAGGTGGGCTTCGTGACCGTCGCGCGTTGCGCGCTGCCGCTCTGCAGCGCGCTCCGTCTCAGCGAGCCGTCGTTGGGCCTCGGCCAACCGGCGCCCGGCGCCATCGGCGATGGCCGCCTGTTTTTGCCAAGCCGCATGCGTTTCGCTGACCAAACGCTCGGCCTCATCCCACCGCGCGACGCGCGTCATGGCCGCTTTCGTCTCGCGCTCGATTTCACCGAGCGCGTCGCGCAGCTTCTCGAGGTTGGCTTCGATTCGCGCCAGTTCTGTCGTCAAAGCTTCGTAGTTCGCCAGCCTCCCTTCGGCGTGGGCGATGCGTCGGTCCACATCCGCTATGCGTTCTTGAACCAAGCGCGTCGCTTCGATCAAACGCGCGCTGCTATCGCGGTACTCTTCGACCTTGAGCAACCGATCGAAGGCGCTTTTGCGTTGCGCCGGAGCGAGCATGAATTCGGCAGTGAAAGCGCCTTGGGGCACACCGATCGCCGAGCGAAAGAGCGCCTTCGTGTCCGTTCCCGGCTCGATGCCGAGGTGACTCTGCAAAAAGCGAAGCACGTCTGCGCGCCCTTCGGCCAAGCGTACATCGAGCTGCGGGTCGTAAACGTAGTAGGTCTGTCCCGTGTTGCGATAGACCGAGTACTGCCGACCATCCAAGTGGCTTTGAAATGTGACCCGCACCCAGCCGCGCGTCGCGCCGCGCCGCAAAAAATCCTCTCGCCTGTAATCCAGCACGTCGAACAACGCCCAAGCGATGGCTTCGAGGATGGTGGTCTTGCCGGCGCCGTTGCATCCCACGATGGCGATCTTGCCCTGATCGAACTCGAACTCGGCTTGGGCGAAAGATTTGATGTTCTCTATTTCGACCCGCGTGATGTGCATCGCTCGTCTTCTCCGAAGGCGCGATCGTTCGCGCCGGTCATCAGATTGCGGCGGCGCGGAGACCCCGGCCTTTAGGCTTGGGGAGG
>NZ_PSLQ01000026.1:0-21636 GCF_040289685.1 Pyrinomonas sp. | reverse complement strand
CCGGGAATCCCCCGGCTGCGTGCCGTGGGGAGGATGTCAATTCGCCTAATCATACCACCAAAACGCGCTCAGCTGCGTCACCGCGATTGCCGAGAAGGTTTTTGGTCGCTCGAAAGCGATCTTTTTTCGCGTCCGCTCTGCGGCGCTGCGCCTTTTCGATAGCGAAGATAAACCGGATGAGTTCGATACCTTCTTCAAACATCAAGAGGCGACTCGCGCGAAGAGTCGCCTCTTGACATCTCGTCGCGGGATGCGCAACCGAATCTACTTCTCACCGCGCTGCAATTCGACTTCGGTCTCCAGATCGACTGACAGCCGACGCACGCCCGGCTCGCTCATCGGTTCGAGCAACCGCAGCGCTTCATCGAGCACGCGCCTTTGATGCTCCGGCCAATTCGGCTGACCGGCCACCGCGCCGAACTGCCCAGGGTAGAAGCCCGCGCGCGGCGGGCGCACGTTGTCGGTGACTTCACGCTCAACGGCGATCATCATCGTCGGGACGCCAGCGGCTTCGATGAAGCGCGCAGCAAGCCCCATCGTCTGGTGGCAAAGACGCGATGCCGGAATAAGCAACACGGCCTGCGCTTCGTAACGCCTGATGCGCTCGATCAACCGCGGCAGGGCTTGATCAACGAAACGGGCCGCATCGGTGATAAAGCCGCAAAAACTCCAGAAAGCTGGCACCAACCGCCCGATGATGTTGTTGTCTTCGAACTCAAAGAGACGCTGCAAAGGGATCTGCGCGTTGATGTCCTTTTCCACCGCCGATGGATCGTATCCGCGCGCGACGAAGCGCAGATCAGCGGGTTCGATCAGGGCCGGGATCTCGCGGAAAGTCGTATCTCCGCCTGGGGCTTTGGCATCGAACGGTTCGGTGCCGTCGATGTATGCGCCCGCCGAACTGACGAGCGCGAGATTCAACAACGGCAACGCGCGACGCAAAGGGGTGAATGGCGCACGTCGGTTTTCGATGAAAGGGTAATCCTGCAGATCATCGCTCGCTGGATCGTGCGCCCGCGCCCACTCTCGATAGCGCTGGCGCCACTCGTCCATCTTCTCGATCGTCTCCACTGACCTTCTCCGAAAAACGTTTTAGCTCGAACGCGAAGTCGGTGATTTTAGAGCGAAACGCGCTGAAAAGTCACTCTCCCGTGCTGCTACGAGCGACGGCGCATCGCACACGCAGAAGCGATGAAGTCACACAGACGAAGGATCTCCTCCTGCTGGCGCGATGCTCCCCCACTGATAAAAGGGCCATTTAATCGCGCGCCTTGTGCTCCCGACCCACTGCAACGAAGAAAGCGACCGCTGCCGCGATCAGCCCGACGCCTAAAGCGATCACCGAAAGCGTATGCCAGTACCCGAAAGCTTGACGAAGCGGATCGGTCGCTGCCAGCGCATCGATCGGGCCGGACATCGCGCGGCGTAAGCTTTGAATGCGCGCGCCGATGAGCAGCCCGCAAAGGTTGGCGGCGGCAAACAGCGCGAGCGCGACGATCTCTGCGCGTCGCGCTCCCAGCCGCCTGGCGCTCGCTGAAAGCGCCAGCGCCACCGCCAGACCGGACCAGTTGAGAACCGGGAGCACACGCCCGACTACGGCGCCAGCCAGTTCCCTGCTCGGCAGCACCGCAAAGAGCGCAGGCGCCACCGTTGCGCTGAACAGCAGCGCGCCGCCGAACCACGCCGCGAGCGCTAAAGCGCCCGCCGCGCGCATCCACGCAACCAGCCCCCCTCTTTCGTCCCTCGTCATCAGTTGATCGCTTCGGACGTCGCGTCGATCACCTCTTCGTCGGACGACTCAAGCAGCGAAGCGCTCGTCACCTTGTCGCCCTCCTCCGTTTTGATCAGCCGCACGCCCGACGCGCTGCGCCCAGTCTGGCGAATTTGGCTCGCTTCGAGGCGGATCAGCTTGCCATGCTGCGTGATGATCATCACCTCGGAATCATCTTCAACGGGGAAAACGGCGACGACCTTGCCCGTCTTGTCGGTGGTCTTCATGTTGATGACACCGCGTCCGCCACGCGACTGCAAACGGTAATTGCTGATCGGCGTTTGCTTGCCGTACCCTTGCTCGCTGATCGACAGCATGCGTTCGCGGTCTTGCTTCGAAACGGCGCACAACGCGACGACGTAATCGCCCGCACGCAGTTCAATGCCACGCACGCCGCGGGCGGCGCGCCCCATGGGGCGAACCTCCGCTTCATCGAAACGGATCGCCATCCCATCATGCGTGGCGATGAAGATGCGCTTGTTGCCGTCCGTCAAAACGACGTCGAGCAGCGCGTCGCCCTCGTCGACGTTGATGGCGTTGATGCCGTTCGAGCGGATGTTCTGGAATTCGCTGAGCGCGGTCTTCTTGATGACGCCGTTGCGCGTGACCATCACAACGTAGTGATCTTCGGAGAAATCGCGCACGGCGACGATGCCGGCAAGCTTTCGATCGCTCGGGATGTTGATCAGATTGACGATCGCTTTGCCGCGCGCGGCGGCTGGAGCGTCCGGGATCTCGTGAACCTTGAGCTTGTAAACTTGGCCGTCGTCGGTGAAGATGAGCAAGTAGGCGTGCGTCGAGGCGACGAACAGATGTTCGACGAAATCGCCGTTTTTGGCCGTCGCGCCGAAGCGACCCTTGCCGCCGCGCCCTTGACGTTGGTAGGTCGCCACGGGCGTCCGTTTGATGTAGCCCGACTTGGTCACCGTGATGACGACATCTTCGTCGGCGATTAGGTCTTCGATCCGCAGCTCGACGCCCGCATCGATGATCTTGGTGCGGCGTTCATCGCCGAAGGTCTTCTTCACCTCTTCAAGTTCCTTGACGATGACGCGCCGCAGAGCCGCCTCGCTCGCCAGAATCTCTTCGAGTTCAGCGATCTGGCGGATGATCTGTTCGTACTCTTCGAGCAGCTTCTGCCGTTCAAGCGCGCTCAACCGACGCAGTTGCAAGTCGAGGATGGCCTGCGCCTGCTGCTCGCTGAAACGCAGCCGCGCCATAGTCTTTTCGATCTGCGCGACGAAGCTGGACGCCGCTTGATTCGCCCCCTTCCACTCTTTGATCTCCCGCGTCGTCGCGAGATCGCCCATCAACCACCGCCGCGCCTCCTCGACGTTGCGCGCGTTGCGGATGAGCGGGATGATGACGTCGAGCGCTTCGATGGCGCGCGTCAAACCTTCGAGGATGTGGGCGCGGGCGCGCGCACGGCGTAGATCGTATTCCGTGCGGCGCCGGACGACCTCGCGCCGAAACTCGACGAACGCTTCGAGCAGCTCTTTGAGATTCAAAACGCGCGGCTGCCCGTTGACGATCGCCAGATTGATGATGCCGAAAGAGGTCTGAAGAGGCGTCATCTTGTAAAGCTTGTTCAGGACGATCTGCGGCACGGCATCGCGTTTGAGCTCGATGACGATTCTCATGCCTTCGCGGTTCGATTCGTCGCGCAGATCCATGATGCCTTCGATCTTCTTCTCGTTGACCAAATTGGCGATAGTTTCAATCAACCGCGCCTTGTTCACTTGAAACGGGATCTCGGTGATGACGATCGAGTCGCGCTCTTGCGCCCCGCGGCGCGTGCGATCGATCGCCGCGCGCGCGCGCAACTGAATGGTCCCGCGCCCTGTTTCGTACGCTTGACGTATGCCCTCACGCCCGTAAATGAAGCCGCCGGTGGGGAAATCAGGTCCCGGAACGTACTGCATCAACTCCGCGATGCTGATCGAAGGCTTGCGAATGAGCGCGATGGTCGCCTCCACAAGCTCGGTTAGATTGTGCGGCGGGATCTTGGTTGACATGCCGACGGCGATCCCCTCCGCGCCGTTGGCCAAAAGGTTCGGGAAACGAACCGGCAGAACGGTCGGTTCCGCCAAAGATTCGTCGTAGTTCGGTTGGAAATCGACCGTCTCCTTCTCGATGTCGGCCAAAACGGCTTCGGCCAAGCGAGCGAGACGCACTTCCGTGTAACGCATTGCCGCGGCGGCGTCGCCGTCGATGCTGCCGAAGTTTCCCTGTCCATCGATGAGCGGATAGCGCATGGAGAAATCCTGCGCCAGGCGCACGATCGTCTCGTACACGGCGGCGTCTCCGTGCGGATGGTATTTGCCGATCGCGTCGCCGACGACGCGCGCGCTCTTCTTGTATGGTTTATTGTAGGTGTTGCCGAGTTCGTGCATGGTCCAGAGCACGCGCCGATGCACGGGCTTGAACCCATCGCGCACGTCAGGCAGCGCGCGTCCGATGATCACCGACATCGCGTAATCGAGATACGAACGCCGCATCTCGTCCTCGATGTTGACGTAGTTACGCTCAACGTTTCCTGTTTCCATCTCCCAACCCTTCAGTCGAATTTCACTTTTCGCCACAGATCAAGGTCCACAGCGCCGTCAGCCTTGCCGTTTTCACTTCCCGCCTTTAGAATCGCTCTCTAGGACCTTCCGCCCGTGAAGGAGCGCTTGACCGCTCGAGCGGACGCATCGCGGTCCCGCAGTTCAACGATCTCGCCTTTGTGTCGCCGCTGGGAGCAGGGTTGAAGGTCGCAACGAGAACGACGGTGAGACTCCGGCGCTGCAGGTTCGAAAAGCACATCATATTGTAGCTCAAAGGCGCGGTCTGGACAAGTCTGTGGGAGGCTTAAGTCTTTGATAAATCAGTGACTTTCATTTCCGACTGGCCTTTCTCAAAAGACCGCAACAGCTAGGCCCTCAGCGTCTCGGTACCGTCTTGCCGAGGCGATGGCCAAGGGCATTGCCGAGCGGACGGCCCGATACGGACCACCCAAGATCAAGAGGGGGCAAGTGAACCAAAAGGGATCACGCCGTCTGCGCGAACGCTTGAGCTTTTCCCTTCCGCTGCGCGTTCGCGCGCGCGAAAGCCAGAATTACGAGTGGAGTGAAATGACGCGCTCGCTTGATCTCACGCCGTTCGGCGCGCGCTTTCTTCTTCGCCATCCGACCGAGCGCGGGCGCTTGCTGCACTTAACGATTCCGATGCCTCGTCAATTGCGCTGCTTCGATCACACCGAGCCGCAATACCGCGTTTGGGCGCTGGTCCGGCACGTCCAGCCCCGCCTGTGCGATGGCGGCGAGACCCGTTTCGAGGTCGGTGTCGCCTTCATCGGCAAACGCCCGCCCGAAAGTTTCCTCCGCGACCCGACCTGCCGCTACGAGCCGAAAGGATCGGAAACCGAGGGCATGTTGTCGGTCACAGAAAGCGTCGACGAACGAGCCGAGAGGACTCGACTTCACCTTCCGGTGGAAGTCGTTGTTGAACTGTTCGACGATGACGCTGGCAAACACACGCGCGAGGAGACGGTGACGGAAAACATCAGTCCCGAAGGGGCCGCCGTTTTTACCACGCTTGAGATCGAGCGCGGGCGGTTCGTCCGCGTGCGCGATGCACGCAGACCTGATTTCGTCGTGACCGCCGTCGTGCGCGCGCGGCGCGTCGGAGCAGATCGCATCGCGCGGCTACATCTGGAGTTCGTCGACGGCAAATGGCCCATTGAAGGGCTCGGCTGAGTGCCTCTTTGCACAAAAGGACGAGCGAAGAAGATCCATCGCTGAAAGCGCGCGCCTCCGAGCGTCGCGGTCAAGCGCGGCGACCGAGGGGAAGAGCGCTTCGGCACCGGCAGCGGCGCGAGAGGTCGCCGCTGATGCATCAGAGTCAGACGAGGACATCGGGGATGATTGCTGGGCCGAAAACGCACACGCAAAGCTGGCGCTGGAATCAGTTGGAGCCAGCAGCGAAGTTTGCGCCTCGGTCGCCGATCGGTCATATTAAAGAGCTGGGATGGAAGAGATCTCGTCCCACAAAAGAAACGCTCCTTCTCCTTGGATCTTGCCGCAGTGGGCCATTGAATTGCTGCGCCCGCCCGCACGCGGGCTATCGAAGTTGCTCTGGGAGATAGAGTTTCACGGCGCGGATCTCGTTCCGCGCGAAGGCGGATTGATCATCGCCGCCAACCACCAGACCTATCTCGATCCGATCTGGATCTCCATTCCGGTCAAACGACCGTTACGTTATCTAGCGTGGGATGAGGCGTTCGATTGGCCCATCGTCGGGCGGCTGATGCGCCTTTTTGGCGCGTGGCCGCTACAGCTTGAAGGGCGCGATCCAAAAGCGATCCGGCGCGCCATTCAATGGATCCGAAGCGGTGGCGCCGTCGTCATTTTTCCTGAAGGCGGGCGCGGTCATCCGGACGGTTCATTGAAAAGGTTCAAACCCGGGGCCGTTCGCATGGCCATCGAAGCGCAAGCGCCCATTCTGCCGGTGACGATTCGCGGCGCACATCGGGTCTGGCCTGTTGGCCAAACGCTCCCGCGCTTTTCGCCCATCAAGGTCATCTACCACGAACCGTATCGGATCGCGCTGCGTCCCGGTGAAGAGGCGAAAAAGCGTGCGCGGCAGGAGACGGAAGCCCTGCGCGCGCGCATCGCATCGGCGCTTTGACCTTCGCACAAGGCAACGACGGCTTTCATGCCAACAACGAAGCGCTGACCGTCGGCGCAAGAGCTGCGAGGCGATCTCAGGGCGCGACGAGAACGCGCATCATCGCTTCGTGAATGAGGCCGTTGCTCGCCAGCACGGGCGCGCGGTAGATCGAGAACGAGTGCCCTTCGTAATCGGTCACGCGGCCGCCAGCCTCTTCAACGAGCAACGCTCCGGCGGCCACGTCCCATGGATTCAAACCTTCTTCCCAGAAGCCATCGAAGCGGCCACAAGCGACGTAAGCGAGATCGAGCGCCGCGCTGCCATCACGACGCACGGCTTGTGCTGCCATGATGAAGTTGCGAAAATGGCGCGCGAACTCGCCGCGCTCGCGCACATCATACGGGAAGCCCGTACAAAGCATCGCCTTGTTCAGGTCTTCGACATCGGAGACGCGGATGCAACGCCCATTTAACGTCGCACCCGCGCCGCGTTCAGCGGCAAACATCTCATCGCGCATCGGATCGTAGACGACGCCGAGCACGATCTCGCCTCGATATTCGAGCGCAATGGAAACGGCGAAGACCGGATACCCATGCGCGTAGTTGGTCGTCCCATCGAGCGGATCGACGATCCAAACGTAATCGCTCCGCCGCTCGCTAGCGTCGCTCCGCCCCGATTCCTCGGCAATAATGGCGTGGCGCGGGTAGTGATTTTTGATACGCTCGACGATGAAACGCTCGGAAGCAAGATCCGCTTCCGTTACGAGATCGATCTCACCTTTGTGCGAAACTTCGGTAATGCGCCCGAAACGCTCGGCTAAAATGCGTCCGGCTTCGCGCGCCGTTTGAACCGCGAAATCGAGCAATGTCGGCAACGCTCCTATCCTAGGATAAAACTCAGAGAGCCATCTCTCTCAGCCCGCTCGAAGCATCAACGCCTCGCTCATCTTCGCGTGAGCAGCGTCGTTTAAAGCATCGCGGCATCGGCTTATAAGGCATTAGCATCTCGCTCAGCGATCTTTGCCGTTTAGAGCATTGGCATCTTGATCCCCTTGGCGCGCGCCGTTTCGCTGGCCTCGTCGT
Organism: Pyrinomonas sp.; assembly: GCF_040289685.1. NCBI lineage: Bacteria > Pseudomonadati > Acidobacteriota > Blastocatellia > Blastocatellales > Pyrinomonadaceae > Pyrinomonas > Pyrinomonas sp. The sequence goes on along the minus strand of NZ_PSLQ01000026.1, from coordinate 14,133 downwards.
AGCCAGCATCGGCGTGGCGCACAACGCCTAATCCGGGATCGTTCGTCAGCACGCGATGTATTCGCCGCGCGCCCTCTTCCGTCCCATCGGCGACGGTAACTTGTCCGGCGTGCAGACTGTATCCGATGCCGACGCCGCCGCCGTGATGAAACGAGACCCAACTTGCGCCGCTCGCCGTGTTCAACAGCGCGTTCAAGATGGGCCAGTCGGCGACCGCATCGGAGCCATCCTTCATATTCTCGGTCTCGCGAAAAGGCGAGGCAACCGATCCCGCATCGAGATGATCGCGCCCGATGGCGACGGGCGCGCGGAGTTCGCCGCGCCGGACCAGTTCGTTGATCGCTTCGCCCATTTCCGCCCGTTCCCCGTAACCGAGCCAGCAGATGCGTGCCGGCAGCCCTTGAAACTTCACCCGCTCGCGGGCCAACCGAAGCCAACGATTCAACGTTCGATCTTCGGTGAAAAGTTCAAGCGCGAGGTCGTCCGTGCGATGGATGTCGCGCGGATCGCCCGACAGCGCGACCCAACGGAAGGGGCCACGCCCTTGGCAAAAGAGCGGGCGGATGTATTCGGGGACGAACCCCGGGATCTCGAAAGCGTCGTGGATTCCAGCATCGTATGCCTGCTTGCGTATGTTGTTGCCGTAATCGAAGGCGACGGCTCCGGCCCGCTTGAGCGCGAGCATTGCTTCGACGTGTCGCGCGATCGACGCCAACGCACGCTCGACGTAGCCTTTCGGATCACGACGGCGAAGCTCTGAGGCCTCTTCCAGACTCAAACCAGCCGGGATGTAACCGTTCAGCGGATCGTGCGCGCTCGTTTGATCCGTGACGGCGTCGATATGGATGCCGCGCCGGACCAGTTCGGGAAGCACTTCGGCGCAGTTTCCGACGAGGCCAACTGAAAGCGCACGTCTTTTGCCTCGCGCCTCTTCGCAAAGGCGAAGCGCCTCATCCAGGTCTTCGACGAGCAGGTCACAATAAGATGTGCGCACGCGCCGCTCGATCCGTTCGCGGTCGACCTCGATGCCGAGAAAGACCGCGCCGTTCATCGTCGCCGCCAAGGGTTGCGCGCCGCCCATGCCACCCATGCCGCCTGAGACGATGAACCTGCCGGAAAGATCGCCGCCGAAATGCTTTTCGCCCATCGCGGCAAAGGTCTCGAACGTCCCTTGCACGATCCCCTGCGTCCCGATGTAAATCCAAGAGCCGGCGGTCATCTGACCGTACATCATCAGCCCTCGCCGTTCGAGTTCGTGGAAATGCTCCCACGTGGCCCAAGCGCCGACCAGATTCGAGTTGGCGATCAGCACACGCGGCGCCCATTCGTGCGTGCGAAAGACGGCGACCGGCTTGCCTGACTGGACCAGCAGCGTCTCGTCGTTCTCCAACCGTTGCAACTCGCGCACAAGCGCCTCAAAACAAGCCCAATCGCGCGCCGCCCGTCCGCGTCCGCCGTAGACAACGAGGTCTTCGGGCCGCTCGGCCACTTCCGGATCGAGATTGTTCATCAAGCAACGAAGGGCTGCCTCTTGATGCCAACCTTTGCAGTTGAGCTTTGCGCCGCGCGGCGCACGTACCATCTTCGACATAACCACCTCGCCTCTGTGCTTTATAATGCCCGCGCGATCCAGTGCAAGGTCTTCCGTCGAACGATCGAGCCTAGAATGGAAGCGCGCGGTTGCCCGATGCTTGCTGGCGCAACTGTTCGATGATCGAGCGGATCGCTGGCGCGAAGTTACCGTTCGGCGCCAGTTCCAAATATCTTTCGTAGGCGGCGACCGCTTCTTTGTACTTCTCCATCTTTTCGTAGGCGGAGCCGAGCAACTGATAAAGCACCGGCTCGGTATCGAAGAGCTGCGCGATAGCGCGTTTGAAAGCCGCAACCGCTTCTTCGTAGCGCCCGCGATCCTCCAAGATCATGCCTATTCCCGTATGCGCTTCGGGTTGGAAACCGCGCCCTTCGCGAATGGCGCGGCGGTAAGCGTTGAGCGCCGCGTCGTAATCGCCGAGCGCGCGCAAAACGCGCCCTTCAACGGCGGAAGCTTCTGGATAGACGGGGCGCGCGCGGCGCGCCGCAGCCACTTCCGCCAGCGCCGCGTCGTAATCGCCGAGGTCCATGAGCGCGCGCGCCAATCCGACGTGAGCGGCGGCAAAACGCGGGCGCGCGCTGATGGCGCGACGGTAAAGCTCAACGGCTCGCCGTCGCTCCTCTTCGCTCTTGGCCCGCTCGCGTAACTCCTCCGCTTGCTGAAAGGCGAGTTCCGCCTGATCGTTTGTGCGCGCGAGCCGGATGCGCACAGCGCGCGCGCTCGGCACGCGCACAGGCAAGCTCGCTTCCTTGAAACCGCGCGCGCGCACGCGCAGCAGGTAGCTTCCAGCCGGAACGCGCCCGACGCGCAGATTCCCTTGCCCATCCGTCGTCCCGCAACGCACGTCGTTGAGCCAAATGGTCGCGTTCGGCTCCGTCTGAACGATGAGCGCGCTGGCGACTGGACGCGACGACGATGCCTTTCGCTGCGCTTTCGCCTCCGCGAAAACGGTCAGAAACAAAGAGCAGACGACCGCATAAAGACCCGCCCGACGACACAAACTGCGCGCAAGACGTAGATAGCCGCTCATGTCGTTTACCATAACCCGAGCGCCGGGCGAGCGCCAAGTCGAGCGACTTCGATGGGGTGCCCGTCGCGTGTCTCGCGCTTCGCCCGTGAACCACTAGGGATGGCACACCTTCTGTTCGGAAACACAACAGGTTGAGGCTCGCCCTTGACTCCAACGGCGCCCTCGTCTATATTCTTGCGCGCTTCACGGTCTTTGCTGAAAGAAGCTGTTCGACGCTCTGCAAGCCGGGGGAGAGGCGATCATCAAGCGCGTCCGGTCGAGCAGAAGCGGTCCGGAGCCTTCGTTTCCGAAAGTTTTCGTGCAGGAGAACCCCAAAGATGCCCATCGAAAAGATAAAGAAGCGAACGCAAGAGATCGTTGATTTCGACCGCACGCGCATAGAGCTTGCGATGAAGAAGGCGTTCATCGCCACCAGGGTGCGCATTTCGGACGAAGAGATCGCCGCCATCACCGACAAGGTCATCGAGGATTTAGAGCGACGTTTCGTCGAAGTCTTCCCAGGCGTGGAAGACATTCAGGACACGGTGGAGCGAAAGCTGAGCGAAGCCGGCCATTTCGAAGTCGCCAAAGCTTACATCCTCTACCGCAAAGAGCGCGAGCGCGTGCGTCTGGCGCGGCGCAATGAACTGCTGGAACGTCTCCGCCGCAGCGAAATCGCCGTCCGCAAAAGGGATGGGCGCATGGCGCCGTTTGATCTGCGGGAACTAGAGGCTTCGCTACGGCAGATCGCGGCGAAGCTTCCGGGAGCGCGGATCGAAACGGATGCCATCGTCGATGAGACGTGTCTCAACCTCTTCGATGGGATTAGCACGCAAGAGATCAACCGCGCTGTGATCCTGACGCTGCGCGCGCGCATCGAACGCGACCCCATCTACTCGCAGCTTGCGGCGCGCGTCCTGTGGAACGACCTTTACAAAGAGTTGCTCGGCAAAGATGAGTTCTCACCTGATTTCGCCGACGCTTATCGGCACGCTCTCGCCCGGGCAGTGGAAGCCGGCGTCAAAGCCGGACGGCTCGACGCGCGTCTGCTCGATTTCGACCTCGCGCGCATGAGCGCAGCGCTCCATCCCGAACGCGACGCGTTGTTTGAGTACATCGGCGCGCAGACGCTCTACGACCGCTATCTGCAACGAGATCACGCGCAGAAGATCCTCGAATTGCCGCAACACTTCTGGATGCGCATCGCCATGGGACTGGCGCTCAATGAGCAGGACCCAGAAGGGCGCGCCATCGAGTTCTACGACTTGATGTCGAACCTGCTGTACGTCCCTTCGACGCCGACGCTCTTTCACGCTGGCACGACCCATCCGCAGATGAGTTCGTGCTACATCACGACGGTCGAAGACGATCTGAACCACATCTTCAAATGCATCGGCGACAACGCGCAGCTCTCCAAGTGGTCCGGTGGGGTCGGCAACGACTGGACCAACATCCGCGGCACCGGCGCGTTGATTCGCAGCACCAACGTCCCAAGCCAAGGCGTCGTCCCCTTCTTGAAAATCGTCGATGCGACCACCGCGGCGATCAATCGCAGCGGCAAACGGCGCGGCGCCACTTGCGTCTACCTCGAAACGTGGCATTACGACATCGAGGACTTCCTCGAACTCAGAAAGAACACAGGTGATGAGCGCCGTCGGACGCACGACACGAACACGGCCAATTGGATTCCGGATCTCTTCATGAAGCGCGTCCTCGAAGATGGCAAGTGGACGCTCCTTTCGCCCGACGAGGCGCCGGATCTGCACCATGTTTACGGTCGCGAATTCGAGCGTCGTTACCTCGAGTACGAACGCCGCGCCGAACGGGGCGAGATGCGGCTGTGGCGACAGGTGCGCGCGCGCGACCTGTGGCGCAAGATGATCAACATGCTCTTTGAAACCGGTCATCCGTGGATTACATTCAAGGACCCATGCAATATACGCTCGCCGCAAGACCACGTCGGCGTTGTCCACTCCTCCAACCTCTGCACGGAGATCACGCTTAACACCTCGCGCGACGAAACGGCCGTTTGCAACCTTGGGTCGATCAATCTCGCGCGCCACGTCGCAGGCCGTGCGATTGACTGGGCGCAACTGGAGCGCACCGTGAAGACCGCGATGCGCATGCTCGACAACGTCATCGATTTGAACTTCTACCCGACCGCGGAAGCCGCGCGCGCCAATCTCAGGCACCGTCCCGTTGGACTCGGCGTCATGGGTTTGCAAGATGTCTTCTACATGCTCGATTGCGATTTCGAGTCGGAGGCGGCCGTCAGGCTCTCGGATGAACTGACGGAGTTCATCTCTTATCACGCCATTCTCGCCTCGTCAGAACTGGCGCGCGAACGCGGACCGTACGAAAGTTACCGCGGCTCGAAGTGGGACCGCGGACTCTTCCCGCTCGACACGCTCGCGCTGCTCGAAGAGGAGCGCGGCATCGAAACGGGCGTCGACAAAAGCGCGCGCATGGATTGGCGACCCGTGCGCGAACACGTCGAGCACTTCGGCATGCGCAACTCGAACTGCTTGGCGATTGCGCCGACGGCGACCATCGCCAACATCGCCGGATGCTTCCCCTCGATCGAACCGATCTACAAGAACCTCTACGTGAAATCGAACGTCAGCGGCGAGTTTACGGTCATCAACCGTTACTTGGTCGAGGACTTGAAGCGTTTGGGGTTGTGGGGCGAAGAGACGGTCCGCCGTCTCAAACAGCAGGATGGAAGCATTCAACGATTCACCGACCTGCCGCCGCGGCTGCGTCGGAAGTACAAGGAAGCGTTCGAGATCGACGCCATGTGGATCGTCAAACACGCTGCCGCCCGCAGCAAGTGGATCGATCAGAGCCAATCGGTCAACATCTTCACGGCGAGCACTTCGGGACGCTACATCTCCGATGTCTACGCGACCGCGTGGAAGATGGGATTGAAGACCACATACTACCTGCGCACGCTGGCCGCTTCGGGGATCGAAAAGAGCACGCTCGATGCGGCGAGCGCGCACGCGGCCCCCGAAGTCGCCGCGACAGTGCCGAGCGAGGCGACCGGCGCCGTCTGCTCGCTCGATGAAGGTTGCGAAGTCTGCCAGTGAGAAGGGCGCACTAACAAGCGAGGCGGCGCGTAGCGTGCCGTCCGCCACGGGAGGCGAGAGCGCGCAGGCCGCGCCGATTCTTTCGATAGGAGAATCAACATGTTCGAAAAACGGATACTCAACTGCTCGGTCACCGATCCAAACAAAATCTTGCCGATCAAATACGCTTGGGCGCGTCGCTACTACAAGATGGGCGTCGCGAACAATTGGACGCCCGAAGAGGTGAACATGCAAAAGGACGTCGAGATGTGGCGTTCGCCCTCAGCCCTGACGCCCGATGAACGGCGGGTCGTGATGTGGAACATGGGCTTCTTTTCGACCGCTGAGAGTTTGACGGCAAACAACATCGTGCTCAGCATCTACAAGCACATTACCAACCCGGAATGCCGTCAGTATCTGTTGCGACAAGCGTTCGAAGAGGCGATCCATACTGACACCTTCATCTACTGTTGCGATACGCTCGGACTCGACCCTGAAGAGGTCTATACGATGTACATCAACATCCCGAGCATCCGTCGCAAGGACGACTTCGTCGTCGAGATGACGCGCGCTATTCTCGACCCGGCATTCACCACTCAGGGGACGAAGAACATCCAGCGCTTCGTTCGCGATCTCGTCGGCTATTACCTCATCATGGAAGGCATCTTCTTCTACGCCGGCTTCGCCATGATGCTCTCTTTTCTCCGACGCAACAAGATGGTCGGCGTCGGCGAACAGTTCCAGTTCATCCTGCGCGACGAATCGGTCCACCTCGCCTTTGGGACGGACTTGATCAACACGATCGTCGCCGAAAATCCCGACATCTGGACCGAAGACTTCCAGAAAGAGATCACGGCGAACATCATCCGCGGCGTCGAACTCGAATGCGAATACGCGCGCGATTGTTTGCCGCGCCCGATCATGGGCTTGAACGCCGAGACGGTCGAAGAGTACGTCCGCTACATCGGGGACCGCAGGCTGGAGAAGATCGGCCTCGAAAAAGTCTTCTTCGCCGAAAATCCCTTCCCGTGGATGAGCGAGATCATCGATCTTCGCAAAGAGAAGAACTTTTTCGAAACGCGCGTCACCGAATACAAGAACGCTGGCGCGCTGCGCTGGGACGACTAACCGCCTTGCGCTGAAACGGAAGATTTGCGATCGCGCTTCACAAACTTCGAGGGAGAGCGGCAAGGTAGCTCTCCCTCGAAACAGATCATCGACGAGAAATTGCTTTCCGCTGCGGAATAGACCGAGCGCTCGCACGAGTACGTTGCGCTCAAACATGGCATCGACGGGGAATCGCTTTCCGCAACCTGACCGCCTGCGCCGACGGTTCAGTCATCTTCTTTTGATGTTCGACGCGGGCGCGTGCCGACCGGAGCCGAGACAGCAGTTATTCTCCTTCCCACTTCAGGGCGAAAGTTCCCGCTCTCATCATAGAGCCGTTTATACTGCAACATGTTGCGCACAACGCCCTGCACGTAACCGCGCGTTTCGCTGAAGGGGATCGCCTCAACCCACTCATCGATTTCCGGCGGTAAGGAGGCGAGCCACTGGACCACACGGTTCGGTCCGGCGTTGTAAGCGGCAGCAGCGTATTCAAGCTTTCCGAAACGTTCGATTTGATCTTTGAAGTAAGCGGTGCCGAGGCGGATGTTCGTTTCCGGATCGTGCAGCGCATCGGCGCTCACGTCGCCCGCCAGCCCATAGCGTTTCGAGACGAGGCGCGCCGTCGGCACCAGCAGTTGCATCAATCCGCGAGCGTTGGCGCGCGAGACAGCACGCGCGTCGAAGACCGATTCTTGACGGATGAGGCCGGCGACCGCATAAGGGTCGAGTCCACGCGCGCGCGCTTCGCGCTTGATCGCCTCCCAGTAAAGCAGTGGGTAGAAGATCTCCCATTCTTCGCGCGACAACTCTTCCGGCCTCATTTGCGCATAATCCGGATAACTTTGCCGCAACGCGCTGAAAGCTTGAAAGGTCTCGCCGCGCAAGCGGTGCAAGCGCGCGAGCGCAAGGTTGACGCGCGGGCTTGCGGGCGCTCGCGTGCGGGCCAATTGCAGTTCCTCGAAAGCCCAATCATCAAGCCCCAAAGCAGCGAGCTTTTCGGCGCGCGCGAGCCGTTCATCCTCGGCGGGTCCAGCCGTCTCAGCGGCGACGCTCACCGTCTCAAGGTTGGCGATAGCTTTGGCCACCTCGTCGGACAGGCCGGACGCGGCTGTTTTTCCAATTCCGGCGAGACGCTGTTTCGCCAAATAGCCGTACCACGTCGCGTCGTATCGCTTCTGCAAAGCTTCGTAAAGAGCGCGCGCATCGCTTAGGCGTCCCACACGCTCAGCATCGCGTGCTGCCCAATAGGCAGCGCGACCGCGAAAATCGGTGTGCCGGTCGGCGTAAAGGGCAAGGTATTCGATGAAACCTCTGGCCGCAGCGGCGTAGTTTCGAGCCTGATGATCCGACCACGCCAGTTCGAATCGCGCAGCGGCCACTTCGGTCGCGCCGCGAAAAACTTCAACGCCGGCGCGCCAAAAACGCGTAGCTTGCGAGATATCTTTAGCATCGCGGGCGGCATAACCGAGCGCCGTAAAAAGGCGCGGCGCCAATGGGCTTTGCGGGAAAAGGCGCCGCAGATCGTCCGCCGCATTTTGCGCCGCCGTCCACTGTCGCGTCTGCGCGTGAACGAGCGCTGTGTAATAGAGCGCTTCCGCCTTCGCTTCGCCGCTCGATGCGGGAACGGCGATCAGCGCCGATAAGCTTTCGGCGAAACGGCGCGCGTTGTATGCCGCGATCCCACGGCGCAAATTGGCCTGCGCATCCAACGCGCGAGGAAAACGTGCGGCCAGTTCGCCGTAGGCATCCGCCGCTTCCTTGAAGAGCTTCGCTTCAAAGAGGCGATCGGCGCGCGTGCGCGCTTCGTCGGCGTTCTCTGCGGCAAGCGAGCCTTGCAAACGCAAGATGGCCGCCGCCGCTTCGGCGCTTTCGGCTGATGCTGGAACGAAGAAATAGAGGCGACGGTAAAAATCAATTGCGCGCCGTGTATCGCCGCTTCTTTCCATCGCGCGCGCGGCGATGAGCAACGCTGATGGATCGTTCTGCGCGAGCAAGTCTTTGAGCAAGGTCGGGACGGCGGCACCCTGCCCGCCATCAACGGCCAGTTCGGCAGCGCGCACGCGCGCCGCTTGAATGCGCGGCGAGCGCGGGAACTTTCGCGCCAGCTCTTCGTAAATGGCGCGCGCTTCCACGCGCCGGCCTAGCTCTTCCATGGCGCGCGCGCGCATGAAGAGCGCGTAGTCTTCCAATCCGGTCGCCGAGAGATCGGCTGCGAGTATGGTCGCCGCCCCGCTCCAGTCTTTGCGCTCGAAACGCACGCGCGCGCGCGCCAGTCTCGCCAAAGCACCGAGCGGCGTTCCCCTGTGCGCATCCTCCAATTGCGCTAGCACATCATCGTTCGGAAGGACGGGCGCGCGCATCAACGTCCGCAGACGCACAAGGTCGTCCGCATCGCTGCCTGGCGTGCTTTCGCAACCGCTCATGAAAGCGCTCGACAGCAAGGCGAAGGTGATAACAACGAGACACAATTTTCGACTCGCCCTCGAACAGAGATTCATCGCAAGACTTATCCCCTTCCGGTTCCGCTCAAACGCGCGGCAAAAGCTCGCGACTCGATGCTAATAACAACGCTTCGGCTTCTCGCGACCTGCGGACGATTCTACCAATGGGGTCGAGCCCCTTTCACGGCAAACTTGGCAAAGAGGGCTTCGACCTCATCCAATCGAACGACAAATGCGCGCCGGGAACACAAGATCCCTCGCCATGGCACGCGCACGAATGCGACACAGATGAGATGCTATGATCGTCTTGATCGAACGCCGCTGCAATGCGCGCATATGCGCGGCGTGGAGCGACGATCGTCGCTGGATCGCCTGCGCCACGATGCGCGCGCACGGATGACCCTATGCACACTCATACATGCTCCCTGTTTCCCGCCGCGATGCGCGCACGGATGTGAGCGATATCAAATATCCTTCCATCCTTGACGAGGTAGCGGCGCAAGGCTACTCGCTATGATGCTCGCCAGGGGCGACGCCGTTCGCTTGCGAAGAAGCTCCGCCGTGGCTCAGCGGGAGCGCACGTGCGTTCGCGCGTCGAACAACAGGATCGAGCTGCAGAAACCGATCGCTCATCATCGCGCTTTACCAACCGTAAAGCCACTGACTTTAAGCATGGGATAAAAGGCGCGGCTGAACCAAGCGAAGCAGAGGGGCTGTTCGCTCGCATGACAAGCATGACAAGCGAGTTGAAAAGGGGACGAGGCGTGCGCGCTCCAATCAAACTCCGGCAAACTCCAGGACTGGAACAGGCGTGCGCGACGCCCCTTTCAGACGGAAGCCGCTCTCGCGGATAGTCGCAAGCGACCTTCATGTTCGCATAAGTTCCAGCCATGAAGTGGGGAAAGCCCTGCGTGCAAGAAACGAGGGAAAGGCCACAAAGTCGAAGACGCGCTTCGCCGCAGGTGCGAACTACGGAGCGCGTCCTCGTTGCAATCGCCGTGCAAGCGGTCAATTCTGGCCCGGCACGGCAGCGCCCGGATAGTTTGGGCCGAGCTTTGCCGGATCGCCTTCGGCCAGCGTGTTGACCAACTCATAATGGAAGTAGTCGAAGCGCGCGGCTACTGGCGGAGCGACGCGCTTTTCGTACATTTGCCGCGAACGTTCGATCTCCTCGCGCAAGCGCGAATAAAGGTCGCCTCGTTCGCGCCCTTCGCGCACCTTCTGCTCGTTGTACAGCTTGATCTCGGAGACGAGCAGGCGCGCGAAACGGCGTGCATCTGTATGCAAACGCCGCTCTTCTTCGCTCTGCACTTCGATCGGAAGATCGATGGGCGCCCCGCGGAAAGAACGCGTGCCGAGCGGCGCGGTGTAACCGGAGAGCGTGCTCGTTTGCGCCGAAGAAGGCGTGGCCGCTGGCGCGCCGTTAGGCGCTGGTCCGGAAATTGGCTCAACAGCGGGCGCCGGTTCTTCGCGCATCGCAGCGCTTGCGCCGCCCGTCGGAGCTTCGCTCGGAACATGGGCCGGTGCGGCTTGCACGGCGCTTGGTGCTTCGCGCGAAATTTCCGCTGCCTGTTGCGGTCCGCTTGGCACCTCGTGCTCGACGCTTGCTGGAGTCGCCGATGAGGTGCTTTCGGTCGCTGGCCGCGCCGGTAGCGGAGCTGAGACTCTGGCAGCGCGAGGCGCGAGCAGTTCGACGGCCATGCTCGCGACGCGAGTCAATAACTCCAGCGCTTCCAAATTGACAGCTTCCGGACCGAGCGCCGCCGAATCAGCGTAGAGCACCGCGACCGTCTTGCCACGCGCAATCATGGGCACGGCCACAGCCCACTGCGGACGCGCGCCGCCTAAGTGGGCGAAAAGGCGTTCATCCGTGAATCGCTCGTCTGGCTCTCCGCTCCACGTTCTTCCCGACTCCACCACCTCGCCGAGCGACGTTTCGGGAGCGAGAGCGAGCGAGAGTTCGCGCACGCTTGCATCGCCCACCGTTCCTTCCAAACCGCGCGCTCGCCATCCGATCAAACGTCCGCCTTTAACGACAAAGAAGAGGACGCGCGGTGCAAACGACGCCGCACGATTGACCAGCGCGGTGAGCACTTCGGCTTGCGTGCGCTTGTTATTAAACTCCTCGACCGCCGCTTTGAGAGCGGCGACGTCGCTGGCGGCTTTGGCATGCGCCGATTCGTTGGCAGCATCTTCGATGCCGCGACGGTAGGCGGCACGCAAATGCTCGGCCAACGCGACGACCAGCGACGCATCATCGCCCTCGACGGTGTCGGCAAGACGCTCAAGCGTGCGCGTGAAAGCTTCGTTGATCTGACCTTGCAAGCGCACCAGTTCGTTCTGCACGCCGCTCAGGCGAGCCGTGATGAAGTTTTCGACCTCGGCGCGCATCTGTTTTTCCAGTTCTTCGTTGACCACTTCGGGGAGTCCTCCATCAAGGCGTGTCAAGTGGATGGCTGCTTAAATAGTTTTGCCCAGCCACGCAAACTGCGCAGCCAACAATCTAGTCCGAACGAGACCGTTGAGAACCAGCTCTGCGTCTTGGCCACCGAAACACGCGCGGCCCTCTTCGCTCCGCCGGATTATGCTCGCCCGCACAAAGCGGTGTCAAGATATTTCTTTTCGCCTGATGACAATCGTTCGCCTTCATGTGATTCAGCTTACGCATCCGCGCGCGCAGCGTTCAAAGCACTGCATCTCTGCCCGACACAGGTTGTTTCTGACCCTCGCCATGGGTAGCGCTCACAAATCGCCGCCAATTCTCCATGCCCGCTAAAGAGTGTTTCTGGTCACAGCGAAGAAGCCATTTCCCCTCGCCCAATAACCCTCGCTTGTTGCACGTTGCCAGCTCCCGATCTTGGCGAAGCCATCCGGAATGTAAGCGGCAGTCCATTTCCCGCTCAGGCATGTAGTGGTTGATCCCCAACCTTGGCGAAAGGACCGTTCCTCAAGCTTCTGGGCGCGATCTTTGTAAAACAACATTTTGCCTGACCGTTGACACCTCAACTGCCGCTGGGCTATAACGCCAAGCGGCGAACCTTTTCGCAGCAGATCTCCTATCGGACGACGGGGCTGGTTGTAAGACCTGTCCGCGAGTCATGCCTATCACGATTCTGATCGCCGACGACTACGATGACACGCGCGAACTGCTTCGCGTCATCCTCGAATCCAACGGCTACCAAGTTCGAGAGGCGCAGAACGGACGCGATTGTTTGGAACTGGCGCGGCGCGAATCGCCCTCGCTGATCCTGCTCGACATCTCGATGCCCTCGCTCGATGGCTGGAGCGTGCTGCGCGAACGCGCGCGCCGACGCGCCGCACACGCCGCATCCCCTGCATTGCTGTCACCGCCTTCGCCATGGAGCACGACCGACAAAGAGCCTTGGCTGCTGGCTTCGACGACTACGTTGCCAAACCCTTTCGTGCCAAAGAACTGCTTGAAAAGATCGGACGTGCGCTCGACCGCTAGTTCCGCGATGGAGTTCTGCCATGAACGATGAGACGAAGACCGAACTCAATCCAGACGAGATCCGCCGCGCTTTCGACAAGCTGTTCGTCGGTGAAAGCGACGTGCGTCGGTTCCCACGCTCCGGCGTTCGCTACGTCGAACTCGGTCACGGTCTGCGCTTAGTCGAGCAAAATCCAAACAAAAAGAGCCGCTGGGCCGAACTCGCGCGCCAAGGACATCGCATCGCGTGGGTTATGCGTGATGGCGAGTACCTGGCGCGCGTCGTTGATGGCGAGGTTGAAATTCTCGAAACCGACCGAATGGGCTGATCGCGCGCTTGGTCAGTCGAATTCAATCGAGGTCATCACTGCCTGAGAACGCCGCAAGGCAGTGAGCCGGAGCTAGCCGATCAATTGAATTTGATCGGAACCGTCACCCATCCGCTCTTGCCGCTTGGGTAACGGCGTTGGCGCGCGATCCTTAGCGCCGAAGCCTCGTAAGCTTCCATGCCGGGGCGCGAATTGGCGACCGTCGCTTGCGAGACGCGCCCTTGATCATCAACAAAAACGCGCACTATCACCGTCTGCCCGCTAACAGCCTCCTGCTTCTTCTGCGCTTCAACAGGCTGTGCTTCGCGCGCGCTCTTTTCAGCCTGACGGCGCTCGCGCTCGGCCCGCTCGCGTTCGCGGCGCGCAAGCTCCATCTTGCTCGTTTCGGTCGCGTGATCTCGGCGCGTGCTGTTAGCGGCCCGACGTTGTTGCACGAAGCGGCGGTGGCTGCTGCGCGGCAAGCGCGCTTTACGCCGACCTTGCTTTCTGGACAGCCTGTGAAGGTCTCCGGCGTGATTACTTATAACTTCGTTTACGAGCAGTAGTCCCTTGCAACGAAAGGAAGACTCGTATGGCTTTAACCGGACAATTGAACGACCTCTCTCTTGCGGAACTGATCGAATTCTTCTGCAATCAGCGCAAAACGGGGCGGCTTAAGGTCGCCTACCCGCAAGTCCCCGGCATCTTCCATATCAAAGATGGCGAGCTAGTTGATGCGCGCGTCGGCGCGCTTGCGGGCGTCGAGGCCGTTTACTACGCTTTGCGTCAACCCAACGCGCGGTTCGACTTCCAACCGCAGCAGGAGGCTGCCGAAAGGACGATCCACGAACCTTGGGCGCAAGTCGTACTCGAGGGGTTGCGGCGGTTGGATGAGGGGATTCCGGTAGGCGATCCGCTCGCTGGATTGACCGAAGAAGAGATCGCCCGATTGCGTGAAGAGAACGAAGCTGATGCCGCCAGCGAGAACATCTCTTTTGCGATGGTGGCGAGCGGCGATGGTCGTCGTCGCGCCATGGGCTTGGGCGTCGCTGCTGTCGCGCTGTTGATCTGTGCGACGGCGGTGGGTGCGTTAACCGATTGGTTTGGACTGAAGCGCGCCAATACGGCTTCCGCCGCGCCGTCCGCCGCGCCGCGCAT
>NZ_PSLQ01000025.1:0-41332 GCF_040289685.1 Pyrinomonas sp. | reverse complement strand
CCGCCGATGGCGACTAATGGGAGGGGTAATCCCTTGAGGCTTGCGCGGACGCGCTTTAAGCCTTCAAGTCCGACGACGGGATCGGGCTTCTCTTTGGAAGCGGTAGGGAAGATGGGGCCGATGGCCAAGTAATCGATAGGCAAGCCTGTGGCGGCCACGGCCTGTTCGACGTTGTGTGTGGAAAAGCCGATGATCGCTTTTTGCCCGAGCAGTCGGCGCGCCGCTTCTGGTGGCAGGTCCGTTTGGCCTAGATGCACGCCGTCGGCTTCCACAGCAAGCGCGATGTCAACCCTGTCGTTTATGATGATGAGCGCGCCGTGCGTCCGCGCGACGCGGACAGCAGCGCGCGCTTGCTCGTAGAAGGGACCGGCTTCCAACTGCTTTTCGCGTAGCTGAATCAGCTTAGCGCCGCCGGTCGTGAGTTGTGCGACCTGCTCGGCGTGAGAAAGACCGGCGAGACGGCGATCCGTGATCGGGTAAACGCGCGGGAGGAGGAACTTTGGCATGGAGATTCCCCTCGCTTTCGAGGCTTCAGGACACTGAACTAGTTGCTGCGATGCACAGGAATATCCGGTAGACTTCCATCACCTTCGAAGCTTCGGGACGCAAAACGAAAGGCTGCCAACAGCCGTCGTTTATTTCAGCCGGGCTGGCCGTTCCTCCCGCCCGACCAAGAGTTCTCTGGGAAGCGACGCCCGTGTAGAACCCTCCGGCGGCGAAACGGCCCTGGACCGGTTTGCAAGCAACGGGGGCGCAGAAGCGGGAAGTGACCGGTCGTTCGGTTTCATCGTGCAGATAAAATTAGCGACCATGAGCCACGAAGCGGTCAAATTTCGTAAAGGAAAAGGGCAGCTCGCGAGCTGCCCTTTTCCCAAATCTTGGCTCCGCAGGCAGGATTCGAACCTGCAACCCTCCGGTTACGCTCTTTCCCATGCTTTCGCACAGGGGCGGACTATCTCATCAACTTCTCCGCAAAGAGAAGTTGCCGGGCGCTGTTCGGGGTTTTATCGGCAGCGGGCCTCCTCAACCCCTAGTCTCTGCACGTTCCTGCCTACTTCAAAGGCCCTTCGGCAGGCTTCGCTCAGGATTGCCATGCCGAAACGGTGGTGTTTCGGTTTAGGTTCCCCTGAATTCACCCAGTTTTTCAACCACAGTCGCCTGTGGAAGCTGCAACCTCGCTCGGAACTTCTCCGAGCCGTCTTACAGCCGGATGCTCTACCGTTGAGCTACTGCGGAAAAAGCGTCCAAGAGACGCGAACGCTTTTTATAGCAAAGGCAAGCATGATCGTCAAGAAGCGGGCGCGCCTAAAGTTGAGAAGCCGGTTTGTTCGGCGCGAAAGGCAAAGCGCGTCCGCAGCTTTCACGACGGGCCACAACAGCTCAAGCAAGGGAAAAACGGCAGGGGGCAGAGCTTTTTCATGAACCCGAAAGAAGAGCGTGCAATGTCCGCTCGATTTCTCTCCCGAAACGACTCGCGCTACGGTTACGCACACGCGCAAACGTGCCCGCTCTTCCGCAGCGCCTTGGGCAGCCCCCTCTCCGCGCGCTGCACGACATACGCGCAAAGCTTGCTTGCGCGCCCCTTTTCTCGTATAATTTCCCGCTTGCTCGCAGCGTGGCGTTTCGTCCGGTGGGTTCGCGCCCACTTTTTCTTTTGCGCGACAAGCGACGAGGTCAAGCGATGAGCAACGGCACGATCGAGGAGCGCGTGCGCAGAATCGCCGAACACGTGGCGATGGATCATGGCCTCGAATTGGTTCACGTCGAGGTGCTAGGCATGCGGCGGCGCATCGTGCGCATATACATCGACAAACCGGGCGGCGTTTCGCATCAAGACTGCGCGGTCGTCAGCGAGCACGTGGGGGTCGTTCTCGAAGTCGAGGATTTCATCCCATCTTCCTACGTGCTTGAAGTCTCGTCGCCGGGACTCGAACGCGGGCTGTACAAGCGCGAAGACTATCGCCGCTTTGTGGGCCACAGAGCGCGCTTGCGCACGCACGAAGCGCTTCAAGGCCAGCGGAACTTCCGCGGGCGGATTCTTGGGTTTGAAAACGACGAGGTGATTTTGGACGACCGGACGCGCGGGCGCGTCTCGATCCCGTTTGCGTCCATCGCCAAAGCCAACCTCGAGATCGATCTCGAGGAGGAGTTCCGCCGCGCCGAGCAACTCGCTGCTGAACGGGCTGCGAGCGAGCGCCAAGAAGGCGAAGGAGAGAATTGAAAGGGAAGCGCCTGCGCTAAGTCCGCGTGGGTGGAGAACGGATTGAAACCATGAGCGCCACAATCGCGCAGAGCATAGATGCACTTTGCAAAGAACACGGCATTGATCGCGAGCTGGTGATCGAAGCGATCAAGGACGCCGTTCGCGCTGCCGCGCGTAAACATTTTCGCTCAGGCGAAGACATCAACGTCGAGTGGAACCCGGAGACCGGCATCGAGATCTTTTCGACCAAGAAGGTGGTCGAACAGGTGGTGCGTCCGGCGACCGAGATCTCGGTCGAAGAGGCGCGTGCCCTCAGCGGCGAGGATGTTGAAGTAGGCGACGAACTGCAGATCCCGCTCTCGGTTACCAAACGGGTCGTCGAGCGCGTTACTCATCGCGACACCGAGATCAGCCTTGAACAGGCGCGGCGCATCACGCGCGACGAACAGATCACCATCGGCGACTTGATCGAAGTGCCGATCATGCCTGAGGAACTCGGGCGCATCGCCGCGCAAACGGCCAAACAGGTCCTGTTGCAGAAAGTGCGCGATGCCGTTCGACAGAACATCTACGAGCAGTACGTCGATCGCGTGGGCGAACTCGTCAGCGGTTACATCAAGCGGTTCGAGCGCGGCGACATCATCGTCGATCTCGGCAACGTCGAAGCTATTCTGCCACGTAGTCAACAAGTGCGCGGCGAACAGTGGAGCCAAGGCGAACGCATTCGCGCCGTGATCCACAAGGTCTATTCGCCCAAAGAGGCTAAAGGGCCGCAGGTCGAACTGTCGCGCACCTCGCCCGTGCTCTTGCGTCGTCTGTTCGAGATGGAGGTGCCGGAGATATACGACGAGACGGTGGTGATCAAAGGGATCGTGCGCGAACCAGGCGAGCGCTCCAAGGTGGCGGTCGCCTCCAACGAGCGTGATGTCGACCCTGTCGGCGCGTGCGTCGGCATGAAGGGATCGCGCGTGCAGGCGATCATTCGCGAGCTTCGCGGCGAGAAGATCGACATCATCGAATGGTCCGAAGAGCCGTCGATCTTCGCCGCCAACGCTCTGTCGCCAGCCAAAGTCAATCAAGTTCGCATCACTGACCTCGAACGGAAGAAGATCGAGGTCATCGTTGATGAGGATCAGTTGAGCCTCGCCATTGGCAAGCGCGGGCAGAACGTGCGGCTCGCAGCGCAACTCGTCGGATGGGACATCGACATCAAGAGCGAGGCCGAAATCAAGCGTGAGATCGCGCGCCAGATGGGCGCGATGATGCTCGCTGGAACCGAAGTGCCATTGACGGCGCTCGAAGGCGTCACGCCAGCGACGGCCAGCGTGCTTGCCGAACGCGGCATCAAGGACCTCGAGGCGCTGGCAGCCGCTTCGGTTGATGAGATCGCTGATTACCTCGACATCAGCTTCGATGAAGCGCAAGCGTTGATCGAAGCGGCGCGCAACGTGGTCGCGGCGCGCAACGAAGAGGCGGCGCGCGAACAAAGAGCGGCGACGGCGCAAGAGGAAGCAGTGGAACAGGGGGTGGAAACAGTTTCGGCTGGCGATGATGCTGCGGCGGATCCGACCGCACAAGGTTACGATGAAGCGGTCGAAACGCGCCCGCCCTTCATCGCCGAAGAGAAGATTCGGGCCGAAGATTCCGCCGATCCAGTGGCGCTGACCGAAGCGGATCCGATGACCGTTGATGAATTGATGCTGCAGGAGTTAGATGCCGGGCGCGATCTACGCCCGGATGTGATCGTGCCTGCGCCTGAGATCACCTCCTCGGAGGCCGCCGTGATCGAGCGCCAAGCGGCGGCGGTTAAAGAGGAGCGCGTTGGTGCCGCTAGCCTCGCGTCCGAAGACGAGGAAAAGCAAGATGTTCCTTCGCGCGGTGCCACCGAGTAGTCTTTCTGATCGCTGCCCCTGAGCTTCGGAGCGGAAAGGGTTGGCTCCGAAGGCCCAGAGGTCAGCGGAGTCGTCAACCGTTTTTCCGAGCGTACGACGCTCGTGTGATTCCAAGCGTCGAGAAGGAGTTCATGGCAGCTTCCAAAAAAGTCAGGATCTACGATTTAGCAAAAGAGCTGCGCGTCGATTCGAAGCGCATCATCGAAGATGTGCGGCGTGAAGGGCTGGACGCCACTGTCCCCTCGAACTCTATTCCTCAAGAGGTCGCCGAGAGGATCCGCAACAAATACTTCCCGAAACAAGAGACGGTTGCTCAGCGCTCGGTGCGCGTGGTTAGAAAGGCGCGTACCACAGAGCAGGCCGAAGCGCCTGTCGCCGCCACCGCCGCAGCCGCTCAAACCGGAGAGGTCGCGTCGCAATCCGTCGTCCCTTCCAACGGAGGGACGAGGGCGGTGACGCCGCCGCGCCGCATCGTCAAGATCAAACCGCGACCGGTCGAAGTCGAACAAGAGCCCGTCGAAACTGCGCCGCCGCCCGAGCCTCCGGCAGAGGAGCAGAGGGTCGAGGCTGAGTCGGTGCCAGCAGTGGCGCAAGAGCCTGTAGTTGAAGCGCAACCGGAAAGCCCTGCGTCTGCTCAACCGGCGAAAGAAGTTCCGAAGGAGCGACCCAGGACCGGTCAGTCGCAAACCAAGATCATTCGCCTAGCGCCGCCCGTTGGCGGTCTGCCGCGCCCACTGGAGCAGCCAAAACCAGCTCGCTCCGAACGCGCGGCGCGAGTCGAGCGTCCTGCTGCGACGGCTGCCTCGCGCGAGCAGACTGGTGAGACGCGCACGCCGCAGACGACTTACATTCCGCCACCGGACGCACGACGGCGCGGCACGCGCAAGCGTCAAGCGCGCAAAGAGAAGAGTCAGGAGCGCGAGGTGTTGCCGCCGCCGCGACCGCGCTCGCTCGAGGAGCGTTTGATCAGCAACGTCAGCACGACGCCCGGCGAACTCAAACCGGTTCGTCTAGTGGAAGGGGCAACCGTCAAGGACTTCGCCGAGAAGATCGGTTTGAAGCCCAAAGACGTCGTCGCCCTGCTGTTGCAGCGCGGCATCCTCGCCACCATCAACCAAACGATCAGCAACGAAGCGGCCATTGAACTCGGGCGCCGTTTCGGCTACGACGTTTCGTTCGTGCCGTTTGAAGAGATGGTCGCCGAAGAGGAGTTCGAGGATCTGATCGAAACCGGCGCCGACGATGTCGAAGTGCCCCGTGCGCCTGTGATCACGGTGATGGGCCACGTCGATCACGGCAAGACCTCGTTGCTCGACGCGATCCGCGCCACCGACGTCGCCGCACATGAAGCTGGCGGCATCACGCAGCACATCGGTGCCTACAGCGTCCACGTCCCCAATCCGGACAATCCAGCCGAGATGCGGCGCGTCGTCTTTCTCGATACGCCCGGTCATGAAGCTTTCACCATGATGCGCGCGCGCGGAGCCAAAGTCACCGACATCGTCGTGTTGGTTGTTGCCGCCGACGATGGGGTGATGCCGCAAACGATCGAGGCGATCGAGCACGCGCGTGCTGCGGGCGTTCCGATCGTCGTCGCCATCAACAAGATTGACAAACCGGAGGCCAATCCCGAGCGCGTCAAGACCGAACTCGCGCAACAGGGGTTGACACCGGTCGAGTGGGGTGGCGACACCGAGATGGTGCCCGTGTCGGCCAAGAAGCGGCAGAATCTGGACGTGCTGCTCGAAACGATCCTGCTGACAGCCGATTTGTTGAACTTGCGCGCTAGTCCAACACGGTTGGCTTCGGGCGTCGTGCTCGAAGCGAAGATCGATCGCGGGCGCGGCCCGGTTGCCACGGTGTTGGTCCAGCAGGGGACGCTGCGCGTCGGCGATCCGTTCATCGTCGGGCAGGTTTACGGCAAGGTGCGCGCTCTGTATAGCGATCGCGGCGAGCCCGTACAAGAAGCCGGACCGGCAACGCCGGTCGAAGTGCTCGGGCTGCAGGGCGTGCCGCAGGCGGGCGACCAATTCCAAGTGGTCACCGACATCGCGCGCGCACAGCAGATCGCGCAACATCGGCAGATGCTTGCGCGTCAGAGCGCGCTGGCACAGACGGTCAAGCGTGGCATCGAAGCGCTCAGCGAGCAAGAGGTCAAGGAACTGCTCATTGTGCTCAAGGCCGATGTACAGGGTTCCGTCGAAGTGCTGAAGAGCACATTGCAGAAGCTTTCCACCGACAAGATCAAGGTCAAGGTGATTCGCAGCGGCGTCGGCGCGATCACTGAATCGGACGTCCTGCTCGCTTCGGCCACCCAAGCCGGAGCCAAGAACACCGCCGTCGTCATCATCGGTTTCAACGTGCGGCCCGAAGCGCGCGCCGCCGAACTGGCCAAGCAAGAGGGCGTGGATATTCGTCTCCATTCGATCATCTACAAGGTCGAGGAAGAGATTCGCGCCGCCATGCTTGGCATGCTCGAAGCGGTTGAACGCGAGCGGGTGCTCGGTCACGCTCAGATCCGCGAGGTCTTCCGCGTGCCGCGCGTCGGCAATGTTGCCGGATGCATGGTGACGGAGGGCGTGGTGCGCAGAAACGCGCGCGCGCGCCTGGTTCGTGATGGCATCGTCGTTTGGGAGGGCAATATCGCGAGCTTGCGTCGCTTCAAGGAAGACGTCGGCGAAGTGCGCGAAGGGTTCGAGTGCGGCATCGGTCTGGAGAATTTCAACGACATCAAGGTCGGCGATCAGATCGAAATCTTCACGGTCGAAAGGGTCGCCGCCACCGAACTCTGAAACTATCGGCGCGCGCCTTTTGGCCGTCGCGCCTAGATTCATCCGAAAGGAGGGGGTGAAAGCGTCGTTTGCTAACTCGGTTTAGCTGGAAAGCGAGCGAACTTTCGCCCTTTGTTCCTCATGCGAGCTCATCGTCCAGAGAGGATCGCCGAGATGGTGCGCGAAGAGATCGTGCAGATCGTCGGTTACGAATTGGACGATCCGCGCGTCGAGATGGTAACGGTGACCGATGTGCGCGTGTCGGGAGATTTGCGCGATGCGAGCGTTTATGTGACCATCACCGGAACGGAGCGCGAAGCGCGCTTGGCGCTCGCCGCGCTGCGCGAAGCGGCGCCGCGCATTCGGCAGCAGATCGCGCTGGAGTTGAGCTTGCGCCGTGTGCCGCATCTTCACTTCGTGCGGGACACGGAAGGCGAACGCGCCGAGCGCGTCGGAGTTTTGCTCTACCAGCTCGAAACCGAGCGCCGCGCCGAGCAGAAGTCGAATGACGTGGAGGAAGAAGTTCCTCGCTCTGCAGGCGACGAGGGCAGGCGTTAAAAGCCATGTTGAGTCAAGTCATCGAACTGATCGAATCGAAACGTCGTTTTGCGATCACCTCTCACGTTCGTCCCGATGGCGACAGTCTGGGTTCTTCGCTCGGTCTCTATTGGCTGCTGCGCGCGCTCGGCAAAGAGGTTGAAGTGATCATGCGCGATCCGGTGCCGCACGCTTACAGTCGCTTGCCAGGCGCAGCGGAGGTGCGCATCACGCCTGCTGTCGATCGCGACTACGACGCCGTCTTTGTCATTGAGTGCTCGGACATCGAGCGGCCCGGCTTGAAAGACCTAGACAAACAGTTCGTCGTCAACATCGATCACCATTCAACCACGGCGCTTTTCGGCACCGTCAACTGGATCGATTCGACGGCCTCGGCGGTCGGCGAGATGATCTACAATCTCTGCAAAGCGATCGGCGTGCGCGTGACGCGCGAGATCGCTGAATGCATCTACACCGCGCTGGTCACCGACACCGGCTCGTTTCACTATTCGAACACCACGGATCGAACCTTCAAGATCGCGTCGGAGCTTGTGCGCGCTGGCGTCAAACCGGCCAAGGTCGCCGAGAACGTCTTCAACAGTCATCCGTGGAGCAAACTGGATCTCCTGACGCAGGTGCTTTCGACGCTGCGGCGCGATCCTTCGGGCCGCGTCGCGTGGATGCGCCAGACGCTTGAAATGAAAGAGACCGCCGGAGCCTTCGATGAAGACGGCGATGGTTTCGTCAATTACCCATTGAGCGTTGGTTGCGTCGAAGCGGTGGCTTTTCTGAAAGAGTGTGCGCCCAGCACCTATCGCGCCAGCTTGCGTTCCAAAGGCGATGTCAACGTCGCGCGCGTTGCCGAACGATTCGGCGGCGGCGGCCATCGCAATGCTGCCGGATGCACGCTGCGCGGCGAATGGGAGGAGGTCGAGCGGACTATTGTGCAAGCGCTCGTCGAAGCGGTAGAACGCGAAGCCGAAGAGCCATCATCGCGCAAATCCCTGCTCATCTTCGACGATCGTGACACGATCTTCTCCGAAGAAGTAGCGTGAAGGGCCATGCCGTCTCCTCTGCACACGTCGCAAGCGCGCCCCGCGTTCGGCAAGAGGCGAAGACCGCTTCGCGGCTTTGGACGATCCGCACGATGTGCTAGGCTTTGTGCGCTCGCACGACTTGTCCTTGCTTGAACTGTTATGTCTTGGTTCCGCAAAAAGAGCCGCAAGATCGAAGTCGTCCCACAGGACGAACGGCACGTGCGTACCGAGGGCATCTTCGTCAAGTGTCCGACGTGCGAGGCGGCGCTCTTTCGTCGCGACTTGGAGGAGTCTTTTCAGGTCTGCACGCACTGCGGGCACCACTTTCGGCTCGACGCGCGCACGCGCCTCGCGATGCTTTACGACGAAGGCATCTACGAAGAGTTGGATGCGGAGGTGATCTCGACCGACCCGCTCGATTTCGTCGATACTAAACCCTACCGCGAAAGGCTCGAACAAGCGCGAAAAAGTTCCGGTCTGCCCGAAGCGATCATCAACGCGCGCGGACGCATCGGTGGGCATCTCGTCTTGGCGGGCGCGATGGACTTCAACTTCTTGGGCGGTTCGATGGGCTCGGCCGTCGGCGAGAAGGTGACGCGCTTGATCGAACGGGCCATAAGCGAGCGCGCTGCCGTCATCACCATCGCCGCTTCGGGCGGCGCGCGCATGCAAGAGGGCATCCTTTCGCTCATGCAGATGGCGAAAATTTCCGCTGCGCTGGCACGGCTGGATGAAGAACGGCTGCCTTTCATCTCCATCCTGACCGATCCGACTACGGGTGGCGTGACCGCGAGCTTTGCGATGTTGGGCGATGTGATCATCGCCGAACCGCGCGCGCTCATCGGTTTTGCCGGTCCGCGCGTGATCGAACAGACGATTCGGCAGAAATTGCCCAAGGATTTTCAACGCGCCGAATTCCTGCTCGAACACGGCATGGTCGATGCGGTCGTCGATCGTCGTGAAATGCGCGCCTTCATCATCAGACTTCTCGCTTTCATGATGAATCCAGCGATCACCTCTGCCGAGAGAACAGCGGAACAGAAGCGCCACGCGTCGCTGCTTCAAGCGACCGATTGAAAATAGACTGCTTGGGTCGGCGAACGGTCACGACGCGCGCATCATCGTTCACACGTTCGACCGACGAAGAAGAGCGTTCGAGGCGCTTGCCGAAAGCGGTTCGATGGATTTCGCCGAAGCGGTTCGTTACCTTTACGGGCTGGGCCACGAAACGCTGGCCATGAAGCTCGGTCTGGAGAACGTCGCGCGACTGCTTAGCGCGCTCGACGGTCCACACGAAAAGTTTCCGTCCGTTCAGATCGCTGGCACAAACGGCAAAGGTTCCGTCGCTGCCATGCTCGATGCGATCTGTCGCGCTGCCGGGATCGAGACCGGTCTTTACACCTCACCCCATCTCGTTTCGATCACCGAGCGGATTCGCCTCGGCGGAAAAGAGATCGCGCCGGACGATTTCGCGCGATGCGCTTGGCGCGTGCGCGCCGCCGCTGAAAGCGTTGCGCGAGAGACGGGAGCTTTGCCGACCTTTTTCGAGCAAGTGACGGCCATCGCGCTCTGCGCTTTCAGCCAAGCGCCGGTCCAGTTGGCCATTCTCGAAACCGGATTGGGCGGCAGGCTCGATGCGACGACCGCCGCTGGAGCGCAAACGGTGGCCCTGACGCCCATAGACTTCGATCATCAAGAATACCTCGGTTCGACCTTGGAAGAGATCGCAGCGGAAAAAGCAGCGATCATTCGACCGCAGACGCGGAGCGTCGTCGTCGCACCGCAGCGGGCTGCGGCCATGCGCGTGATTGAGGAACGAGCGCGCGCCTGCGGCGTGGCCCTGCGCGTGGTGCGCGACGATTTCAGCGTCACTGGCGCGTTCGATGTGGGCCGCTTGCGCGTGAGCTTCGCGACGGAGCTGGAGCGTTACGAAGAGGTACGCTTGAGTCTGCGCGGGAGACATCAGGCCGTAAATGCCGCCGTCGCCATCGCTCTTGCGGAGGCGCTGCGCGAGCGCGGCTTCGCCATCTCGCGTCGAGCGATCGTTCAAGGGTTGGAGACAGCCGAACATGCCGGGCGATTGGAGCTGATCGACGCGCGACCGAAGCTGCTTCTGGATGGCGCGCACAACGTGGCTGGCGCACGCGCTTTGCGCGCGTTTCTCGACGAGTTCGTCGAATCTCCGATCACGCTTATCTTCGGCGCAATGCGCGATAAGGAGATCGCGGCGATCGCCGAAATCCTCTTCTCGGCATCGCGGAACGTGATCCTGACGCGCCCGATGAATCAACGCGCGGCGACGCTGGAAAGCCTCTTCATGGCGCTGCCGCACGGCTTCGATCGGCGTCGCATCGAAGCGGCGCCGTCGGCGCGCGATGCGTTGGAGATCGCGCGAACGATCACGACCGATGAAGGGTTGATCTGCGTGACGGGATCTCTCTATTTGGTCGGCGAGGTCAAAGCGTTAATCGGTGAAGAGGGGATTTCTCTAGCGGGCGCTGCGCACGAACCCCACTGTTGATGCGTGTTTGCTGGAGCGTTGCCGGGAGCCATTTCCGCGGCAAGACCGAAGAAAGAGGATGAAAAGCCGGAAAGGGAGAGAGGATGAGAGAGCCGGAAATGCTATCGAGCGAAGAGATCTACAAGGGACGAATTTTCGCCGTGAGGGTTGACATGGTGCGCGAAGGCGATAGAACCCATGCGCGCGAGGTCGTGCACCATCCGGGGAGTGCGGCCATCGTCGCGCTCTTCGACGATGATACGGTGGCGCTCGTTCGCCAATATCGTCATCCGGCGGTGAAGTTCATGTTGGAAATCCCGGCGGGCAGTCGAGACGAGGGCGAAACGCCGGAGGCGTGCGCCGCGCGCGAGCTGGAGGAAGAGCTGGGCTACGTCGCCACTCAGATGGAGAAGCTCGCGGAGTTTTTCGTCTCGCCCGGATTCTGCACCGAGAAGATGTGGGTCTATCTCGCCACGAGTTTGCGTGAGACCAAGCAGAACCCTGAGGAGGATGAGGAGTTCGAGATCGCGCGCGTGCCGCTTCGACGCGCCCTCCAGATGATCTCCACAGGTGAGATAGAAGACGCCAAGACGATCATCGGGTTGCTATTGACAGCGGCGCGGCGCGGATTGTCTAATTTCTAGCTTTCGTTCCGAAGATTTCACGCCGTGAAAGGGAGTTCATGTTGATACCGATCAAGTATTTGGTCGCTTACGTCATCATCGGCATCGTCGCTGGTTTGGTCTCCAAACGCTTCATGATCGAAAGCGAAAAATTGAGCCGCGGCGCGCTCGCGGCGCTTGGAGCCATTGCCGCGCTGGCCACGGGCGCTGGGGCTTTCATGTTGCTGCAGTTGGGCCGCATCCACGAGCAGCGCTACGGCTGGCGCTACGAAGACGAAGCCATCGGCATGGCGATTCCAGATCTTTCTCCGGACGTTTGGTTGAGTCTCATGGGAGCTGCGGTTGGCGCGTTGATCGCTATTTCAGCGTACAAACTGCTCCGCGACCGCGAAAAGAGCGTCGAAGTTTGATCGCGGTCGCGTCTGAGGCCCCCGTGATGACGGGCGTGAGAGATCGGCGATGAGTTCGGCGGTCTCGGATCATCAGCTTCCGCCTGACGGACGTGCGCTGACGCTTGCTGGCGTTGAAGGGGAGCCGCGCACGCCTGATCCGCGTGTGCCGGTTTCGCGCGATTACGTTCGCTCGGCAGTTGCCATCCCGCTCATCTATCTTTACACGATCATCATGGGCGCGCTCTCGCTCATCTTCTCGCTGCGCGATCCCGGCGGGAGAAGACAACATTGGTGCGCGCAAGCGTGGAGTCGGATGATCGTGCGCACAGTCGGCGCGCGCGTTCGCGTTCACGGTCTGGAGAAGATCGAGCCGGGGCGTTCCTACGTCTTCCTCTCGTCGCACCAAAGCTACATGGACATTCCGGTGATGCTCGGCTACTTGCCCGTGCAACTGCGCATCGCGGCGAAAAAGGAACTGTTTCGCCTCCCCTTTCTCGGGTGGCATCTGCGGCGCGCCGGTCACATTGCGATCGATCGCCGTTCCACCGCCGATGCTGTCGCCGCTCTTCAGCGCGCTGCCGAGGGATTGCGCGACGGGATTTGCGTTTATATCTTTCCCGAAGGCACGCGCTCACGCGATGGGCGGCTACAGCCTTTCAAAAAGGGGGGCTTCAAACTGGCGATGCAGGCTCGCGTCCCACTGGTTCCCGTAACGATCGTGGGCACGCGACAAGTGCTGCCGCGCGACTCGATCATCTTCCGTCCCGGTCCGGTAGCGATGTACATTGACGATCCAATCGAAACGACGAACGTCACCGACGAGGACTTGCCAGCGTTGATGAACGTCGTACGCGCCGTTATGCTCGACCGCTTCCGGGAGGGCTTGGCGCGCGACTCTGTTTGTTGACCTCTTATGTCCTATCACATAAACTTTACGGGCACACAGTGAACTCTCCAGCAGAATCTTTGACCGAACAGCCGTCCGCTGCGGACCGCCGTCAACTTGCGACGCTCGATCCGAACGATCCGCCTTGGGGACTGCCGACGGCCATTGCAGTGTGGCTTGCGAGCGTCTTTCTGCTCATGTCGGCGCAAGTCATCGCCCTCGCTTGGTACGTGCATCAGCAGTACGGAGCGATCAATCCTCGCATGCTCGCGCAAACCGTTGAAATGGATCCGAAAGCGGCGTTGGTTTCGCTCGTCGCTGTGGTCCCGGCGCACATCCTCACGCTCATCATCGCTTGGATCACGATCACTCGCTTCGGGCATCTGTCGTTTCGCGCGGCGGTCGGTTGGAGCTGGTCCGAACACATGGGGCCATGGACCAGCGCGCTGCTAGCCGTTGCCTTGTTGCTGCTGGGCGGAGCGATCATCAAGATTTACGGCGAAACGGAGACTTTTCTCGACCGCATCATCAGAAGCTCGCTCGCCGCCAAGATGGCGGTCGCTTTCTTGGCGGCGGTGACGGCACCGCTGGTTGAAGAATTAGTCTATCGCGGCATCCTCTATCCGGCGCTTCAGCGCGCCGTCGGCATGATCAGCGCCGTGCTGGCCGTTTCCGCCGTCTTCGCCGTCGTCCATTTCGCGCAGTACAAAGAGAATCCGGCCGTGTTCATCGCCATCTGCGTCCTCAGCTTGTCGCTCACGCTCGTGCGCGCAAAGACCGGAAAGCTCCTGCCTTGTTACTTCATCCACTTCGTCTTCAACGCCATTCAAGCCGTCGTGCTGCTCGCTTTCAACGACCCATTGCGTGGCTAGAGATCAAACTCGCCTCGGCGTATGGCTTCGGCGAGCGCTTGAATCTCTGACGATAGCGGACGATCCTCTGCGAGACGCGCTGCGTGCTGGCGGACCGCACGGTGTGCTCGTTCAACCCCTCTGCCCGGGCGAAGCGGCGCGCGAAACTCCACGCCTTCGGCAGCGACGAGCAGTTCGATGGCGAGAATCTGTTCGGCCAGTTTCACTGCCTTGCGCAGCTTGTTCGCCGCCGTCATTCCCATCGAGACGTGATCCTCTTTGTTGGCGGATGTGGGTAGGTTGTCCGTGCTCGCTGGATGCGCGAGCAGTTTCATTTCGTTGAGCAACGAGACAGCGACCACGTGTGCGATCATGAAGCCGGAAGAGAGTCCCGGCGTGCGCGTCAGAAACGGCGGCAGTCCTTCGTTCAAGTCGGGATTGACCAACCTCTCGATGCGTCGTTCGCTCATTGCGGCAAGATGCGCAAGCGCGATCGCTGCGTAATCGAACGCGAGCGCCAGCGGCGCGCCGTGGAAGTTCCCGCCCGAAAGCACTTCGTTCGTTTCGATGAAGACGAGCGGATTGTCGGTGGCGCTGCCGGTCTCGGTCTCGACGACACGGCGCGCGTGTTTGAGCGCATCGCGCACGGCGCCGTGAACTTGGGGCATACACCGCAAACTGTAGGCGTCCTGCACGCGCGGATCGTTTTCAAGATGCGAAAGCCTGATCTCGCTCTCACTCAATAACGCGAGCAGGTGGACGGCAGCTTCCTGTTGCCCCGGATGTGGGCGTGCCGCCACGATGCGCGCGTCGAATGCAACGGGCGTCCCGCGCAACGCTTCGAGCGTCATTGCGCCCGCAACATCGGCAACGCGCGCGACCATCTCGGCGCGCAGCAGGGCCAGCGCGCCCACGGCGGCCATCGCTTGCGTCCCGTTGAGCAGCGCGAGTCCTTCCTTGGCTTCAAGCTGCAACGGTTTGATGTCGGCCAACTGCAATGCGCGAGCCGCAGCCATTCTTTGCCCATGTAACGTGGCCTCGCCTTCGCCAACCACGCACAAAGCCACGTGTGCGAGCGGCGCAAGATCGCCGCTGGCACCGACCGATCCGCGTTCTGGAATGACGGGGAGCACGCCCGCGTTCAACATGCGCACCAGCGTTTCAGCAAGAACGGGGCGCGCCCCACTCAGCCCGCGCGCCAGCACGTTTGCGCGCAGCAACAGGACGGCGCGCGTCTCTTCAGGCGATAGCGGTTTGCCGACTCCGCACGCATGGCTGCGGACCAAATTGAGTTGTAACGCACCGAGTTCTTCCGCCGAGATGCGCACGTCGGCGAGCTTGCCGAATCCCGTGTTGACGCCATATACGGTGCGCCCTTCGGCGAGGATGCGCTCGACGACGCGACGCGATGCTTCCATGCGTTGGCGCGCTTCTTCGGTAAGAAGAACCGCCTCGGCATCGCGCGCGACGCGCGCGATCTCTTCGAGTTTGAGCATCTGTCCGTCTAAATGGAGCATTTCGTTGCTTGCTCCTGCGTGGCAAGGGTTAGGCGGTTCAATCCTCACTGAACGGGGCTGTCCCTTGTCGGTCCAATTTCGCCAAAAGTCAACTTGACCGCGCTGGAAGCGCCGCGCACGCGAGCCTCGTTCAACGCGCTCGCACAACAGAACGAGCCTCGCGGTTTGGCCTCGCAGGTGTGGCGGATGGCGCTTACTTGTGCGTCACGGTCTCTTCTTCTTGCGGCGCAGGCCATTCGCCACGCTGATCGGCGCTGGCGGGTACCGCCATCTGCTCGACGCTTGCCTTTTTCCATTCGCCAGTGGTTTCGGGCTTACGCCACTCGCCAGTCGCCGTGCGAATGCGTGCGCGCGCGCGTTTGGCGCGGCGGAGCGTAGCGCGGTGGCGGGCAGCGCGTTGGCGCGTCCAATCCGTCACGCGCCGCAGAGATTCCAACGAGAATTCATGTTCCGGCAAGACCTCTCCGGTGGCCTCGCGCAACCGGATCGTCGCCAGCGCGAAGACGATCAACCCGACGTTGAAGACGACGCCGATCAAGAAGACGATCTCCCCTGGCACGACGCCCACCGTCGCGCGCGCGATGAACTCATCGAAATTGTCTGCCGGTCGCGGGTGAAGATAGACCTTCAGATTCCAACTCGCCGCGAGCAACAAGAAGAGCCACATGTAATTACGACGTAAACGCCGACCCAGCGCTTCCCACTCGCTGATGGTAAAGTGCGGTGTCCGCAAATCGGCTGCCAGCGCTTCCATCCACTTCACATCGCTGCTTCCATCGGGCGAGAGGAGGCGCGCAAAGTACCCTGTTTCGATCATGCGCACGCGGCTTGACCAGACTTCGTAGTAACGGTAACGGCGCGCTTCCATGAAGAGAAAGAAAGCGACTAGCAACGTGTTGATGATGATGACGAAATGGGGATTCGACGGCGCGCTGAAAGCGAACGAGAGCGTGGCGCCCGTGGTTAGGACAGCCCAGTTGGTCGTCGTATCCAGACGGTTGCGCCAAGTGTTGGCGCGCTGCACTTCACCGCGGTAAAAATGGACCATCGCGGTGTTGAATTCGCTTGTCGAAGGCTTGTAGATCAGAGGGCTTTCGGTCGCTTCCCTGTCGATGTTCGCGCTGTCCGTTGTATGCGGATCGGATGGGCGCGCTGCTTCGCGCCTGCTGGCGGGAGTCGCCATGCGGATTTTCGGATTGGTGCGTCCTCCTCCTCCTGCGTCGTTGCTCATCTTTGGACCACAACCCTCCTCACGAACCAATTGCGATGGGGAGAGGCGAGAAACCTAGCGCAGGGCAATCAGCGCCCATTCGATGATAGCATGTCGTTCGGCTTGACCGTTACTCGTCCGGCACGCAACCCCGCCACAAGGTAGATCGCTGCGTAGGAAGCCCATTCGCCCCACAGATCTTCAGCTAAAGCGCGGACGCCTTTCTCGCCGAGCGGGCGTCCGCCGCCGTAGTACTTTTCGACCATCGCGCGCAACACGAGATCGCCCGCCGGATAGACATCGGTGCGCCCGAAGTGAAGGATGAGCGTCCAATCGGCCGTCCAGCGTCCAACGCCACGCAAGCTCGTAAGGCGCGAGATGATCGTCTCATTATCTTGTCGTGCGAGCGTTTCGGCCTCGACCTCCCCAAATTCGATGGCGCGCGCGACGCCGACGATGCTTGCGGCTTTGCTCGCCGCGATGCCTAAGGGACGCAGATCGTCGGGTTGAAGCGAAGCCACCGTCGCCGCTGCAGGAAAGGCGATGTACTCGCGCCCTCCTACTTTCACCCTCTTTCCGAAGCGTTCGACGAAACGGCGCTTTAAGACCATGGCGACTTTGGTCGCGATCTGCTGCGAGAGGATTGAGATGACGAGCGCTTCAAAGAGCGACGGCCAACGCGCCAGCCGCAGCCCGCGATGTTCGCGTTCGAGCGCGCGCATCAACGGATCGCGCGCCGCGCGTTGACGGAATGGCTCCAGATCGTGCTCCGGACTGAAGAGGCAGCGCACTGCGCGCTCCGCTTCACGCAAGAGTTGTTTTGTCGGGCGTCCTTTCTCCAAGCGCGTACGCGCTGCGAGCCTCCCCGCGACGGCCTCGACTTCGAGCAAGCAAAGACGCCCGCCGCAGTCAAGCGCGCGCCGGTACTTTCCCTCCTCGAAAAGGTCCACTGTTTCGTGCTCGGTGAAACGCAAAAAGCGCGCCGTCGCCGCAAAATCGAACGGCGCGCGCACTTCGATTTCAAATCCAGACATGGGGCGAGTTTGGCAAAACGGCGGCTGGCAGTCAAAAAGCCTCCACGTTCGGACCACATCGCTCATTCCGATTCAAGATCTGTTTGACGCCTTTTGCCCGGTTTTGCTAGACTGCGCTCGAAAAGCGGGACAACGACCGAAGCGTCTTGGCAAGCGCGCTTTCGTTGTCGCTGGCGAGCCCGGTGAGTGCTGGACCAGCGAACAGATCAAATTCGCGCGGTTTCAGCATCTACCGGAGGCTTCCTGTGATCTATGTACCCATTCCGCAATGTCCTCTTCCCGACCGACTTCTCTCCGCACGCGCGTGCGGCGCTCAAGTACGCCGCCGCTTTTGCCCGGCAGGGCGATGGGAGATTGATCATCCTGAGCGTGCAAGAGGGAAGCGTCCCGACCAACCTGCTTTCGCTTCCTGAACGCGCGCTGGAAGAAGAGGGCAAAGAATGGTTGAAGGCCCTTCGACGCAACATCCAGTCGTTGCTCGCTGACCCACTGCTTCAAGGGTTGGAGACCGATACGATCATCGTCGAAGGCGATCCAGCCACCGAGATCGCTCGTGCGGCGCGCGATCTTCACGCTGGGTTGATCACCGTGGCAACGCATGGAAGAAAAGGGCTGGCCCGCGTCCTTTTCGGTTCGACTGCCGAAGAGATCATCGCCGAAGCCCCATGCCCCGTTCTGAGCGTGCGTCCGCCACAGCATGATTTCGTCGAACACAAAGGAAGCCACACGGAGATACATCTAAACCGCATCCTGTTGGCGACCGATTTTCGCCCGGTGACGGAAGCGGCAGCCAGACTCGCCATCGAAATGGCGCGTCGGACAGGCGCCGAGCTTCATGCCATCTATGTCATCGGCGATATCGTCGATCAATTGGCCGAACTCCTCCCCGATAGCGGCACGCAGACGCTGCGTGATCTGCGCGCCTTCGCGCAGGAACGCATGCGCCGCTTTGCGCGCGATGCAGGCACGCCTGTCACCCCTCACATCGCGGAAGGACGGCCTTACGAAGAGATCGTTCGCCTCGCCATGGAGAACGACTTTGATCTAATTGTTGCCGGAACGAGCGTTCGCCCGTCGCTGTTTGGTGGTGCCCCCGCCCTCGGACAAGAGATCGAACGCATCGTTCGCAACGCCCCTTGCCCCGTGCTTTGTGTGCCCTCGGGCCTGGTGATGACGCCCGCCCCAGCTCACATCAGCGACCCAGTTCCACAAACTTGAAGTGAACTCGGTTCCAACTCGCCGCCAACCGGAGTCGGAGCCTGAAAGAAGAATTTGTTATGAAAATAGACCTTTCCTCGTCGAGGTCCTTTATGGGAGAAGCTTTACGCCGAAGGATCAAGCAGGAGAGCTTCGAGAGCCCAGTGCAAGAGGCCCTCTTGAACCTTCTCGTTGCGGCCAATCACGTACGCGAACGATTCAATCAGGAGTTCGCCCGTTATGGCATCACGCTCTCGCAATATAACGTTTTGCGGATCCTCAAAGGCGTCCATCCGCAAGGCCATCCGCGCGGTGAGATCGCGCGGCGCATGCTCGAACGTGCGCCCGACGTCACGCGCTTGATCAGCCGCTTGGAGAAGCGTGGGTTGGTCGAACGCCTCTCATCCGAGGAAGACGGGCGATTATCGATCGCTAGGATTACGCCCAAGGGGCTTAAGCTGCTCGAAGAGATGCGCCCTTCGCTCGAAGCGCTCCACGCCTATTTCGCCGGGCGCGTTGCGCCGCCTGATCGGCACGAACTGTCGCGCATCTGCGAGGACATCTACGAAGAGAGCGAACTTTGAGCGGCGTTGCAAGCTGTCCCGGCGGGATGGCACACGCCAAGTTCTGAACGCCCCG
This sequence comes from Pyrinomonas sp., assembly GCF_040289685.1. NCBI lineage: Bacteria > Pseudomonadati > Acidobacteriota > Blastocatellia > Blastocatellales > Pyrinomonadaceae > Pyrinomonas > Pyrinomonas sp. The sequence continues at coordinate 22,043 of NZ_PSLQ01000025.1, read as the reverse complement.
GAGAAGGCCTGCTGACCCGCCGAACCGGCCGCCAGAAAATTTTTTCAAAATATGTGTTGCAACACGAACCGACTTGTGCTATGCTTTAGCCATCGTAGGGCAAAGACGCGAAACCACTGTCCGCTCCGCTGCTCGCCCAACGGGCAGCGGACGGGCAGGGGTTAGCTGGCCAAGCCAGTCTAGCCGCGTCGTCCAAAGGGCTGCTCGTAGAACGATGCAGCGACTCCTCCCTATCGGAACGAGAGACACTCTGCCGTCAACGAGCGCTAAAGCTCGCTAGCAAGCCAACGTGGAACTTGGAGCGTTGCTCGAAAGCAACGCTCTTTTTTTGCCTTTTCATCGGCACAAGGCTCATAGACGATGTGCACCCGCGAAAGCGGCGCGCTTTTTTGTCAGCTCGTCAAGCGAGCGCAAAAAGGCGCACGTGGCTTGCCTCGTTCTCAATTGAGCGAGTGAGCGAGGCAAGCTCGTTACGTCATGGGCCAGACGCGCGAGCGGTAAGAGACAAAGGCGCAGGAGATTTCCTGCGCCGATCGCCTTCGGCGCTCGGTTCGGTTTGCAAGGCGATTGGCGCAAGGCAGAAGGCGACAGTTAGTCCGTCTTTTGAATTTCAGGCGCGAGCGCGACGGTTTGACTTTTCGCCCTCACGCGCGTCTTTTTGACGAAAGAGCGAAGGTGCACGAGGTTGAACTGGTGGGCGAGCGCCGCGATCTTTTCAGCGTGGTCGTCCGAAAGAGCGGCGTTGAGTTCCTGTATAGGGGTCAAACGCCAACTGGCTTCTGCGTTCAGCGCGCGGCGTGCCCCGAAAAGGGCGAGCGCGTGGCAGATGGCGCGGTAGACGAGCCAGTAACCGATGAAATTCGGCCCTGGCAAAGGCATAAGCAGCAGAGTCAGCGGAACGATCAGAAGGTCTATGAGCAACCAACGCAAGTGGCGATTTCGCGCGCGCGCAAGATACTCGCGCCACGCACGCGCGGCCTCTTTTTCGCTGATCGTCGTCGGGTGAAGGATCTCAATTTCATTCACGTCGCGCAGACTGCGTAGCAGCGCCTCATCGGGCGGCACGCGCTTTTCAAGCCAACCCTCTACGCGCCGTGTGGTTGCGCCGATGCTGTTTTCTGCTTGGCGCAAGCTCGTCAACCAACGGCGATGTTGCCTTTCGAGCCAACCGCGTAAACCATTGCGCGGCGCAGATTCGCCCTTCTTCTCGCCGTAGAAGACGATCCCTGCGCCCTTGACGTTCAGCAGAAAGACCTTCAACTCCCTTTGCCCCTTTCTTGAACTCCCGCTTGTCGTTTCGATGATTCGATGCCGTGCATTTTCAATCCGCGGGCTTGTCGCCGAGTTCATCTTTTCTGGCGCGGACCAAGTCCTGCAAGACCTCGTTGACGACGGCGGCTGCCTCTTCTTCGAGCGAAAGATCGCGTGCGGTAGCCGTCCAGAATTCATCCAATCCGCGGCTTCCCGCACGCTCAAAGACGAGCGCTTGTGTCAAAAGATCGATAACGTCTGCGGCTTTGACGAGGCGCGCTTCAAGGCTCGCGCGTTCTTCGTATTCATCGTACAGCGCAAGATAGGCGTTGCGCCTCGCCTCATCGAGCGAGGCTATGATGTCGGCGAAAGCGCGACGCGCTGCCTCGTGACGCGCTCCTTGGCCGAAATAATGCGCCGCCGTTTGCGGTAAATCGCCGAGGCGCGTCTCGGTCAAGTCATGAAGAAGGGCCATCCGCAGCACCTTTTCGACGTTGATCGGCACGCTACGCGCGATGAGTCGGTCGGCAAGAAGCATAGCCGTCAGCGTGACGCCGTAGGAGTGCGCGGCCACGGATTCGGCGCCCGGTGCCAGCCCGCGCAGTACCCACCCTGTGCGATCGAGCCGTTTCAAGCGTTGGAGTTCGAGCAAAAAAGCAAGCATTGACGATTCGCTCTTTTAATTGATTTCCGGCGCGCTTTCGGATCGGGAACGCGGTGCCGTGAAGGATGGCTTACCGCTGTGCGATTTCGGCTCACGAAGGCTCGCGATGCGGCGCTGCGCTTCTTTTCCATTCGATACTTCCTTCGGTCCGCGTCGGTCAAATTATTACCAAGAGAGCGCGAAGCGCATATGAAAGTTCGACGCCGCGACTAACCCGCTTCAACGAAAGATCAAGGACCTTCTTGCGTTTGTTGGCGGGCGACGAAGACTTTGCCGGGGTTGAGAATCAAGTTCGGATCGAGCGCTTTTTTGAGCCGCATCATCGTTTCGATGGTCTCGGCAGAGAGCGCCATGTCAAGGTATGGCGCTTTGGTGTAGCCGATGCCATGTTCGGCGCTGATCGTGCCGCCGAGTTCAATGGCCGCCGCGAAAGTCGCGCGCACGGCCTCACGTGCGCGCCGCACGGCGTCGGTATCCTCACGATCGCACATGAAGTTTACATGTATGTTGCCGTCGCCAGCGTGACCGAAATTGACGACGAAGATGCGCTGGCGACGTGCGATCTCTTCCACGCGCGCGATGAGTTCGGGAATACGCGAACGCGGGACGACGACATCATTATTCAACTTAAGCGTTCCGTAGCGCATGATGGCTGGCGAAAGAGCGCGACGCACCTCCCAGAGACGATCTTCATCCGCCTTGTCTTTGGCGCGTTGCACATCGAATCCGCCGCCCGCGATGAGGATCTGCTCGACGATTTGCGCCTCGCGCTCGACTTCCGCGCGGCTGCCATCAACGGAGACAAGCAACAGCGCTTCGGCTTGACGCGGAATGCCGAACGAGAAGGCCTCTTCTACGGCGCGAATGGCATGGCGATCCATCACTTCGATAGCCGTCGGGACGATGCGCGCGCGGACGAACTGCGGAACGCAAGCGCACGCTTCATGCATGGAACGGAACAACGCGCGCACTGTTTGCGTCGCTTCCGGCAGCGGCAACAGGCGCAGCGTGGCTTCGGTGATGATGCCGAGCAGACCTTCCGAGCCGCACATCAGTCCGACGAGATCGAAGCCGACGACGTTTTTCGTCGTCCGCCCACCAGCGCGAATGATGTCGCCAGTGGGCGTCACCACTTCTAGTCCGAGCACGTAGTGTTTGGTTACGCCGTACTTCACCGAACGTGGACCACCGGCGTTTTCGGCGATGTTGCCGCCGATGAAAGAATCTCGCAACGATGACGGATCGGGCGGGTAGAAGAGACCTTGCGCTTCCACCGCCTGCTGCAATTCGTATGTGCGCACGCCCGGTTCGACCACCGCATAGAGATCATCGAAGTTGATCTCTTTGATCGAGTTCATGCGCTCCGTGCTCAAGACGATGCCGCCGCGAATGGGGACGGCCCCGCCGGTATAGCCGACGCCACCGCCGCGCACAGTCAAAGGGATGAGCAACTCGTTAGCCAAGTGGACAATGGCGGCCACCTCCTGCGCCGTGCGCGGCCGCACGACCGCGTCCGGAAGATGGGTCTCACCGAGCGCATCCTTGCCGTAAACGGCTATTTCGCCCTCTTCGGTGAGCACGCTTTCAGGACCGACAATTTGAGCCAGGCGATCCAGCGTTTCCGAGCGAAGGACCCGTTCGCGCGTTCCATCTCTCCGAGATTGCGCTTGCGCGTTCATGCCTTCATGTTAACTCAATTCGCCGTGGAAAGCTTGCGCGGAAGGGCCGTTCCAACGGGCAAGCGAGGCGAAGCGCGCGATTTGCTCCCTTGCGACATCAGCCGACGCATAGTCGCTTGCAGGACGAGTAAAAGGATCTGGCGGGCACCGACGCCCGCCAGGTCTGTTCCTAGCCGTAGCGACTGTTTCTCGCCGGAGCGCGTCGTCCGTTCAACGGCATTCCGGGTGTTCGCAACCGCAGCCAATCTCCAGCACGTCGCGTGCGTTGGCGCAGTATTCACTGCAGTACTTCTCATCTTCCGCGACGGTGCAATTGCAGCTCGGATGTTCGCACTTTTTCTTTTTCTTCTCTTCGGCCATGTGGTTCACCTCCTGTTCATCGGCCACGGGGGTTAAGGCGGCAGGGAACCATCGGGCGGAGTCAATGCTCACACCAAATCATGTGCAAGTCAAGAAGTTTCACCCATCCCGCGACCGATTAAGACCAAAGAGAAGAGCGGCCACACCATGCGCGAGTCGAGAGGCGTCAACTCCTCTCCAGCGGCGTCTGCCTTCTCCACTCGCTCGACCAGAAAGGCGTGTCGTCCACGGGGCTTTCGCTCGAAGCAAACATTCGCACGCTCTGAGCTGAAACCGGAGGCTTGCGCGCAGCGCGTGCGCGCGCCTTCCGTCCGCAAAGACGAAGCGTTTGCGAAGGCGGACGATGCCGAACGATCTCGCACACGTTGCGCCGTGGCTCGACGCTGTAGCTAGCAGACGATGCCGAAACGATCTCGCATACGTTACGCCCGCCGAAATATGTGCCGATTGGAAAGCGGGCACGCGCTACGGCGCCGGATTGAGCACGATGCGCACGCGTTCTGCGCCAACGGTCAGTTCGATTGGATTTCCGAGTTGAATCGGAAGCACCGTGCCATTGACGTTGATCTGCAAGGGAAGGGTCGTGGCTACTGGCCGTTGTTCGGCTGGTCTCGCTTGATCGCCCGTGCGCGTCAGCAGCGAGGTTACTGCCAGTCTCCACGTCGCCGGGGTGCAAGTCAGGCGCAGCCCCGGAAGGTCTCTTTCGACCGATTCGTTCGGCGCGAAAGCGTTGATGGTCCACATCGCTTCGCCGCAGCGCGTGCCTTGCGCATCGTAAAAGGTCACCCAACCGGAGGCGAAGCCGTAAAAGAACGGACCGCGATTTTCGATCACGACGCGCGCGTTGGTTGCCGGAGCGTCAGGCGTCCCGCTGAGTTGCGCAGCGCGCAAACGCGCCGTGAGAACCAGTTGCCCGGCAACATCTCTGTCCAGCGCCGCCTCGGTCAGCGGCACGCGCTGGCGCGCGCCGTTCTGGTCCGCGTTGCTTGGAGGTGGCTGCTGCGCGCGACCGAGCGCGACGAACAGCGGGAGCAAAACGAGCAAAAGAATCCTCATTTGGAAATTGACCTCCTTGCCAGAAAGATGAGCGCCCCGTTTTCGTATTCACTTGAAGACTTCTGTTCGCAGGGAACGGATCGAAACACGTCTTCTCAAACGAACCTGGCGAAACGGTCGCTTGTTAGATCAAGCTGTATCCGTTGGCATTGGCGGCGCGCCCTTTCCGATGACGGGCATGAAGCGTGCACCGTATGGCATGATGAAACCGAGCGCACTGCGTTCCACGTTTGCCAAAGCCTCTTCAAGCGATGGCGCCGCCTCCAATCCAAAAGCGCGCGCTTGCTCTTCGTCGAGTTCGGAAACGATGACGAGGCGACGCTTCTTGGCTTCTTCGGCGAAGGCCGCGACCAACAGATCGCGCATTCGCGGGCTTCGTCCGGCACCAGCGCCCTCGCTGAACGCGCCGACGATGATGATCGTCCCGTCTTCGGCGCAAGCACGCGCGGCCATTCGCAAGGCGTCGTAGGCTTGAAAAAGATCGAGATCGAACGGGTCGCCGCCGCCGCTGACGATGACGAGCGGGCGCGGCGATTCGATCAAGATCGAGTGCGTATCCGCGTAAGCGGCACAGAGGCGGCGATGCGAGGTGCGCCAATCGCCAGCGCACAGGTCGGTTGGCCGCAGGCGGTCATCGACGACGACGTTGACGAGAAAAGAGGGCGCGACTTCCGCTGCCACGCGTTCGCATTCCTCGTGCGCGCGGTTTTTGTCAAGCGATCCCGGCGCACCATCGTTCAACGTCGAGAGGAATAGCTCTTCGATGGTGCGCAAGGAAGACAGTCCCGGGCAGATCAGCTCGCGTCCGCCCGTAAAGCCGAGCAGGAAGTGAAAAGAGATCGGACCCACCAAGATCACGTGCGACGCATCGAACAGCGAACGATGGAGTTCGATTGGAAGCCCTCGTGCCGTGTGACCTAGTTGGACCATTTGGCTGGGATCGCGCGGATCGAATTCGATCGTTTCGATGCGCTGAGCGATGAAGGGCGAAAGCAGGTCTCGCTTCTCGTCGGCGTCGAGCGCGCGTCTGAAACCCGTTGCGAAAATGGCGCGGATGTCACGCGCGGCGATTCCGAGCTGGACCAGCCGCCGCACCAAAGCTTGCGCGATCAAGCCGCTTGCGCTCGGGCGCGTGACGTCCGGCAAGACCAGAAGCACGCGCTCTCCGGGCGAGATGATCTCTTCGAGCGGTTGGGCATCGATGGGCTGATCGAGCGCTGCGTGCACTTCAAGGTCGGGAAGCGGAGCGACCGCTTGCGTTGGAGCGAGCAGACGAAAACGCGCTTCGTCGTAAGAGAACGCGCGCACGTTGCGGCCATAACCGAGTTCCACTGTCGCCATATCGGAGGGGCCTCAGCCCTCACGCTCGGAGCGAAAGCATGAGGTGCCAGCGTGACAGAAGTGAAAGGTCTCGTCGTCGAAATCTTCCGTCTCCATTTGAATCGTCAAGTGATCGATGCCGAAGCGCGCGTGCAGCTTGGTGCGCAGCGTGCGCAGGAGTTCCGGTTGCGACACGCCCTCGGCGTGGATGACGTGCGCGCTCAGCGCTTCGCGTCCGGAGGTGATGGTCCAGACGTGAAGATCATGGACGTCCGTTACGCCGCGCGTCTCCAGAATGGCTTCCTCCACTGCAGCGAGATTGATGTGGGCTGGCGTCCCTTCAAGCAAGATGTCGGTCGCCTCGCGGATAAGCCGCCACGCGCTCCAGACGATGAGCAGCGAGATCATGACGCTGAAGACGGGATCGGCGGCCCACCAACCACGAAAGAGCATGAGCGCGCCCGCCGCGAGCGCCCCGATCGAACCGAGCGCGTCGCCGATCACGTGCAGCCACGCGCCGCGGACGTTCAAATCATGCGCGTGGTCGCCGTGCAACAACCAAGCGCAGGCGAGATTGATCGCCAGCCCGCCAGCGGCGATGGCCAGCATGGCTGCTGCGTTCACCTCAGGCGGCGCGAGCAGCCGTTGATAAGCTTCATAGATGATCAGCGCCGAAATCAGCGCCAGCGAGATGCCGTTGGTGAAGGCGGCGAGTATTTCCAGCCGGTAGTACCCGTATGTTTTGCGCGAATTGGCCGGGCGGGCGCTGAACCACGCGGCGAAAAGGGCGAGCGCGAGCGCAGCGACATCGGTCAGCATGTGACCGGCGTCGGCGAGCAGGGCGAGCGAGCCGGTCCACCATCCGCCGATCGCTTCGGCCAGCATGTAGCAACCTGTTAAGACGAGGACCCATGCGAGCCGCCGGTTGCGCGCGCGCGTTGCGCGACAACACTTTTTCGACGAGGCAGGGCTCAGGTCGTTCGCCGCTTCTCTCTTCGCCCGATCAGCATTCGAAGAAGCAGTCAGCATGTGCAACCCTCTTCGCAAAAAAGAGACTCTTCAACGAACAATCATCGCGATCTGCTGTTTGCGGAACCGGCACTCAAGCGCCTTGCAGAGCACGATCCTTCAGCGGATCATCATGACGATTTGCCGTTCACGCGGCCCGTCGAACTCGCAGAGAAAGATCCCTTGCCAGCGTCCGAGCAGTAGCTCTCCATCGCTAAAGGGAATGCTAAGGCTCGTGCCCATCAAGCTGCTCTTGACGTGCGCATCGGTGTTCCCCTCGCCGTGGCGATAATCCGCGTCGTGTCGCGGAGCTAGGCGACGCAGAACGTGGAGCATGTCGCGTGCCACGTCTGGGTCGGCGCTCTCGTTGATCGTCAACCCGGCTGTGGTATGTTGCACGTAGAGATAGCAGATCCCTTCGCGTGCGCCGGTCTCGCGCAGGCGGCGTGCGACTTCCGCCGTGATGTCGATTAACTGTTCGCGCTCGCGCGAACGAACCTTGATCGTTTGCGCAGGCATATCACCCGATCACCTCGTGCGTGGTGGCTGGTGCGTGGTGCGAATCTTCTGCTTGCCGCCGCGCGTGGTACGAAGAGCGAACCAGCGGACCCGATTCGACGTGACGAAAGCCGAGTTGCCTGCCGATCTCGCGCCAGCGTGCGAACTCTTCCGGCGTGACGTATCTTTCAACGGGAAGCCGCCGCGCATGCGGTTGCAAATATTGCCCGATCGTCATGATGTCGCACGAGACGGCGCGCAGGTGATGCATCAATTCGACCACCTCATCAAACGTTTCGCCGAGTCCGACCATGATGCCGCTTTTGGTGAGCATGCCGCGCCCTTCGCGGTCGCGCCGCTCGGCTGCGCGCCGCAGTAAGGTGAGCGATTGTTGGTAGTTAGCATCCGGGCGCACGCGGCGGTAGAGTCGCGCGATCGTCTCCATGTTGTGATTGAGCACGTCGGGTTGCGCGTCGAGCACGATATTCAATGCGGCTTCGTCGCCGTTGAAATCGGGGATCAAAACTTCGATCTTGCATTTAGGGTTGAGTCGGCGCACCCAACGAATGGTTTCGGCCCAGTGGGCCGCGCCGCCGTCGGGCAAGTCGTCGCGGTTGACCGAGGTGATGACGGCGTGGGCCAGTCCGAGATGGCGCACCGCTTCAGCGACGTGGCGCGGTTCGTCTGGATCGAGCGCGCCGGGCTTGCCTTTGTTGACGGCGCAAAATCCGCAATGGCGCGTGCACGTGTCACCGCAGATCATGAACGTCGCCGTTCCATCGGACCAACATTCAAAGATGTTTGGGCAACGCGCCTCTTGACAAACGGTGTGAAGATTCAGCCCTTGGATCAACTGCAAAACTTGGTTCTGCATCGTCGGGTCGCCCAAGCGAATCTTCAACCACTCTGGCTTCGGCAACCGCTCGCCGCGGCGCCGAAAAGTTTGCGAAGGGGAAACGACGTTGATTACAGGAAGCTCTCGGTTCATGCAAGTTCCTCGCTGGAAGAGCGCAGCGTTGACGCGCGACCAACACGCTTTTGCGCGCAGCGGCCACGATGTAAAGCTGCTCGACGCTCGACGGCACCCGGTTGAAAAAGGGAAACGGCCATTCGATTCAATCCCTCAAGGATTGTACCACTCAGTGCAGCGCTTTGTCGTCTGCTCGCACGGTTGTTTCATGTTCGGTTCGAGCGTGGCCGTCGCCGAATTTTTAGCTGCCACCAACGAACTCGCTTTATCGCGCAAGGGCTTCGGCCTCTCGCTCATGAGTGAACGTCTTTCACCAGCGCGGCGAGCAGGTCGCCGTCGATGTTGCCGCCTGAGAGGATGACGCCAACGCGGCGCGCTCTGTTCGGCAGTCGGTTGAACAACACAGCCGCTGCCGCCAATGCGCCCGTTGGTTCCACCAGCAACTTCATCCGAAACAGAATGAAACGCAGCGTGAAGATCAATTCTTCGTCCGAAACGGTCAGTACGTCTTCAGCGTTCTGCTGCAAGATGGGAAAAGTCAGCGCGCCGGGGGCTTGTGGGCGCGCGCCATCGGCGATGGTCTCGGGCGGCGGAATACAGACTCGCTCGCCGCGTTGCAATGAAAGTTGAGCATCGTTGGCCGTCGCTGGTTCCACTGCGAAGCACAGAACGTCTGGGCGAAGGGCTTTGGCCGCGACGCTTGCCCCGGCAAACAGGCCGCCGCCGCCGAACGGGATGACCAAACATTCCAAGTCTGGCACGTCTTCCAAAAGCTCTGCGACACACGTCCCCTGTCCTGCCATGATCAGGTAGTCGTCGTAAGGCGGAACGAGGGTTGCCCCCCGGCTTTCGGCGACTTGCCGCGCGAGCTGTTCGCGATCTTCACGCAGGCGGTTGTAGAGGATTATTTCGGCACCGTATTCGCGCGTCGCGGCGAGTTTCGCCTGCGGCGCATCTTCAGGCATAACGACCACGGCGCGCGTGGCAGCTTCGCCGCCAGTGCGACGGCCTGCGCATGGTTGCCCGAAGAGAAGGCGACCACGCCGCGCGCGCGTTGATCCTGAGGGAGCGCACGTATCTTGTTCGTCGCGCCACGGATCTTGAAGGCCCCGGCGCGTTGCAAGTTTTCGCACTTGAAGAAGACTTCGCGCCCTGTCGCACGGTTGAACGAGCGCGAAGTCGCAACTGGCGTGCGGTGGACGACGGCAGCGATTCGTTCGCGCGCTTCGCGTATGAGTTCGTAGGTCAGCATCGTCTCGAATCAGCGTGAACGGCGGATTGCGCGGTCAACTCCATTTCAAAGACTTCGGCGAAGCGTTCGATGACGCGATCCTCGACTTCGGCCATGCGCTGCTCCCAACCGAGCACTTCGCGCATGGAAGTGACAGGCTCGCCTTCGCAGGCGATGATCAGGTCGAAAAAGCTCAAGTCGGTGTTGACGTTGAGCGCAAAGCCGTGCGTCGTTACCCAGCGGGCGATGTGGACGCCGATGGCGGCGATCTTGCCGCGCGTCGTATGGACGCCGGTTAGCCCTTGAAGGCGGAAGGCTTCGATCCCGAAATCTGCGAGCGCGCGGATGAGCGCTTCTTCAAGATCGCGCACGTAGCGATGCACGTCTTTGCGATCGGGACTCAAATTGACGATCGGATAGCCGACAAGCTGGCCCAGTCCGTGATAGGTCGCCTTGCCGCCACGATCGGTTTCGAAAAGCTCGATGCCGCGCGCGCGCAGTTCTTCGGCGGAAGCGAGCAGCGCGGCATGGGTTGCGCGACGCCCGAGCGTGATCACGTGCGGGTGTTCGACGAGCAGAAGCGTGTCGGGCTGTTCGCCGAGCAACACTCTCCGCTCCGTCTCTTTTTGATGCCGCAGCGCCGTCGCGTAATCGGCTCGACCGAGCCTTTCGACGCGCAAGATCCTATTTCTTTGCATCGCCTTCGCCATTCTACCAACGGCGGCCCGTTTGTCAGAAGGGCGCTCATGCGCGGAGCTCAACGGACCTGTCACTAGAGCGGAAGGACGAAGATCGTAGTCCGTACTGTTCGCGCCGCCGGGTTGCGTTCCACGGATAAGCTTGACTGACCGAGTCGGTTGGCATAGCCTACGGCGAGCTTGCGCTTTCCCCTTCGCACGAAAGTCCAAAAGCGGAGCGAACGAAAATGCGGTTTCGCGCGTCCTAGCGTGCACGAGGAGGAACCATGGATTGACCAAACGCATCCTCTCTTTGATCGCCCTTTTTAACTCGCCGCCCCCTTTGAGAAAGGAGACCCCTGAGTTGACCAAACGCATCTTCTCTTTGATCGTCCTCTGTTGCCTTCTCCTCGTTTTCAACGCGACGGCACAGACGCGGCGGCGCAAAACTACCGAGCAGCATCGAACGTCGAGCAGCCAGTCGCGCTCTGCTGCGAGTACGGCACGCGCGCGCATCGGCGCGCAGGCGCAGACCATCGCTCGTTTCCTCTATCTTTACGGCAGGGTGTCGAGCGAAATCGAGATGGCCGCGCAGCAGGCGCGTCGGGATGGGAACGCCGGTGATTTGCAAAGCATCGAGAACTCCAAAAAGGTGTTGCTCGATTCTTTGCGCAACGTTCGTGAAGGGTTGGAGAGGCTGGAAACGGAGCTGAGGGTTTCAGCCGCTTCGCTCTTTCCGCGCGTCGCTGGAGTGGCCGATCAAGCCGCGATGGCTGAAGAGCAAGCGGTTGCCGGGCAGTTCGACCGCGCTGGTCGCACTCTGCTCGGCATACTCGAACGCTTGATCCAAGCGATGGAAAGCCCTTGAGAAACGGTCATATGCGCTTATCGTCGCGTGACGAAATAGCCGCGTCGCGCGCGCACGCGCAACTCAGGGCGAGCGGGAAGGCGTACGACAATGCGTCGAAAGGTTCCTTCAGGCGCTTCCGCCGAAGAGTAGTACTGAAGCAGATACTGCGAGCGCAGCTCCGCTGCTATCTGGCGGAAGGCCGGATCGAGATCCTCCAGCAGATTCGGAAGAAATGTTGCGCCGCCGGTCGCTTGTGCGATCTGCACCATTTCTTCTTGCCCGCGCGTGCTCATTCGGTTGAGCCAAATAGATTGACCGCTCGGATTGATGGCGTAGAAGACAGCATCGGCCCGTTGAACCTCATCGAGCGCCGCGCGCGCGCTTTTGTAAAGCGAACTCCACGTATCCTCGCCATCCGAGATGACGACGATGACGCGCCGGTGGGCCGCTGGCGAGGAGCGATCGAGATGTTTCGCTGCCGCCGCGACCGTGTCGAAGAAGGCCGTCATCTTGTTGGCTGGTTCGATGGTCAGAAGTTTCTGTGCGGCTTCGTCGGCGGTCGCCCGTGAGGCGATGAGCACTGGCTGTTCGTCTATGGCAAAAACAGTCGCCCGGTCGTTTGCCTTGAGGACTTCGCGCAAGAACCTTGAAGCCGCTTCCTTTTCAAAGTTAAACCGCGCCTTGACGCTGCCCGAGACATCGATCAACAAGGCGAGTTCAATCGGAACTTGGTCGGGGTCGCCGATCTGTGCGATCTCTTGTTGCTGACCTTCCTCTTCAAGCCGAAAATCTTTAAGCGTCAAACCGAGAATGGGTTTGCCTTTGCCATCCGTCACCGAGACGGGAACGACCACCAGACGCGAACTGATGCGAACGACCTCTTCATCTTCGGAAGGCGGTTGGTTGATCGGTTTGGATGGCGTTCTGGGGGGAGTTTGCGAAGCGTTCTGCGCCATCGCGCCCACGGAGAAGAGCGCAACGAGCAGGCCGCAGATCAGCGCGCAGCTCGATGCGAAAAAGATTTTCGGCTTGACTTTCATCTTCTCTTCTCGAAAGATCGCCGCGCGAAGATGGAAAAGGCGCGCCGAGATCCTCGGGCAAAGCGCGCCTTTTCCACCCGCTGTGTGATTTCCCCGGCATCGCCGCAGCCAACCATCAGGGCTTCGGATGATCCGCAGCGCCTAAAGGTTGGCACAACAGCGAAGATGAAGGCAATGCCCGGAAATCAGAATTCGGGATTTCTGTTGTTGCCGGTAGCGCGCGTCGCTGGCACGGGCACTTCGACGTTCATCTCCGGCGCTGGCTGCGTCAACCCCCGATTGACGAGCAGCTTGATCTCAACGCGTCGATTCTGCGCCCGTCCTTGGCGCGTCGTGTTATCCGCCACCGGTTGCATCTCGCCGAAACCATACGGTGTGATAATGCGGCGCAGCGGTATGCGGTGGTTTTCGACCAAGTAGCGAACCACCGCATCGGCGCGGCGCATGCTCAACCGACGGTTCAATTCGCGGCTTCCGGTCGCATCCGCAAATCCAGTCACCTCGAGGACGTATCCTTTGGTTTGAAGCGCTTGCTGTGCCAGTTGATCCAATTTCGATTTGGCTTCCGGCGAAAGGGCGGCACTGCCCGTGCGGAAGTTGATGGTCAAGACTTGCTGCGCTACGTAGTCATCCAGCGCCGAGATGCGCTCGTTGGTTGCGCGCACGCCGGCGACAGCGGCGTCTGCCGTCGCTTGTGCGGCCACCGCACCGCCACGCGCGGCGTTGGAGATGGCGGCAAGCTCTTCGAGTTGACCTGAGAGCCGTTGCGCGTTCTGTTCAACTTGCGTCAGGCGCGATTCAGCCGAACCGACGCGCGATTCGACTGGCGTGACGCGGGCTTCGAGCGCGCGCGCGACGCGTAACTCGTCGTCGGAGAACCGCACCTTCTCGGCGACTAACTGGCCCGCAGCATCGCCGCGCCCTTCGACCTCGAGATTGAGGCCCGGCAAGATGTTGGTCGTCGCGTAGTTTTTGGCCCGACGGAACGGGTTGCTCTTGCGTTCGGTCACGCTGGTCCGATCCGTCAAACGCACCACCGTGTCCACTCCATTCAAATCGCGCACGACGAACGTATCAGCATCGCGCCGCACGACTACGCCTTTGATCTTCATCTTTTGACCGTTGGCGACGGAACGCACCGAAGCGCTGTTTGAAGTCGGCGTCGTTTGCGCGTTGGACTGCGTATTGGTGTCTTGGGGGGAAGTGCTATCCTGCGCCACGGCGGGGATGACCGCAAGCGCGAAAACGAAGAGAATTGCTCGAACGCCACTAGAGATCTTCATTGCATCCACTCCCTCTATTTCAAAGTAGTTCCTCGTTGTCGGGATCGCCGATGGCGAGATTCGGTCGGCACCCCCTCGTGGTGCATCGCCTGATGGCGGGCGACGCCCCTGTTTACGAAGCTTCGATGCTGATTCTCCAGCCAAGCCGCACGGCGCGTCAAGAGGTTTCGCTTCTTATCATATAATTGCTAACTAATTGCAATAATTCGCGTTTGAACATGCTTCCTCCACGGGCGAATCTCGCTGAGTCGCGGCGCTCCCTTTTGTGCGAACCATCGTCGAAGCGCGCCTTCACGCTGAAATTCGCTTGTGAGATGCTTTTAAGTCGTCTCAATGCCTCAACGCGAAGAAGCCGATACAAACGCCCCTTCTTTTAGAGACTTCATTTCGACCTTGGCAATTTCCGTACATCAGAAACGATGCCTGCCGTTTCTAGCGGCGCAGGTTGAATTAAGTTGCGCGCTTCGGCATAGAAGCCTTTCAAGCGAAATGCGCCGGGGCATGGTGACGACGCGCGCAAGCTGCCAGCGCGTTGAAAGTGAAGGCGTCGTGAGGCGACGAAGACTGGCAGAGCGAGTGCGAGCACGTGAGGATAACGGTCAAGCGAAAAGCGAAGCTGCCGGAGAGCACAAGGCGCTAGATCGATAAAGTGCCGCTTGAAGTCGGGCCATCTCGAAGTCTTAAAGCTGGACTGACGAATTCGAGATGGCCCGAGCGCTTTCAGATGGTGAATTGTCCGGCTTCGAGCACCTGTTTAATGTGGCCGAGGAAGCGTTCCGCATCCGCGCCGTCGATGATGCGGTGATCGAAGCTCAAAGCGAAGTAAGACATCGTGCGGATGGCGATGTAATCGTCGCCTTCTTCGTTGGTCATCACTTTGGGACGCTTCTCGATTACGCCGACGCCGAGAATGGCCACTTGCGGTTGGTTGATGATCGGCGTACCGAATAGACCGCCGAAGACGCCCGGATTAGTGATGGTGAAGGTGCCGCCCTGCACCTCGTCTGGCTTCAGTTGCTTCGTCCGCGCTCGTTCGGCTAGGTCATTAGCGACCTTTGCTAGCCCGGCGATGGAGAGCTCGTCCGCCCGCTTGATCACAGGCACGATCAATCCCCAATCGAGCGCAACGGCCATGCCGAGATTGATGTCCCGTTTATAGATGATCTGGTCGCCGCTCACCTGTGCGTTGAAGATCGGATAGCGGCGGATGGCGCTGATCACAGCTTGGAAGATAAACGGCATAAAAGTCAGTTTGGTTCCATGCCGTTCGAGGAAAGAGCTTTTGTGTTGTTCGCGCAAACGCGCGACGCGCGTCATATCGATTTCGTAAACAGTTGTGACGTGCGCCGAAGTTCGCTTCGAGAGGATCATGTGTTCAGCGATCTTCTTGCGCATGACGCTCATCTGTTCGACGCGGTCGCCTTCAACTGGCTGCACCGCCGGCATGTGGGTTGGCTCTGACACCGGAGGTGGCGGCGCAACCGGAGCGATGACAGGCGGTGCGGAAACAGGCATCGGTTGTGGCGCAGCCTTTTGCGCCGTCGCCCCACCCGATTCGATGAAGCTTAAGATATCGTTCTTGGTGACGCGCCCGCTCATTCCGGTCCCTTCGATTTGCGCTAAGTCGATCCCGTGCTCGCGCGCGATCTTGCGCACGAGCGGGCTGGAGCGCGTGCGCCGCAGTTCTTCCAGCGTTTGCTCGGCGAGCGGTTTCGGCGTGAGAGTCTCTTCCGCCTTCGCTGTCGGCGTAGGCGTTTGAGTCGCTCCGGTTTGCTGCGGCGCGGGCGGTTGCGTCTCGGCTATAGTTTGTTGCCCGGACCCATCGGGTTGCGATTGAGCGGGCGGCGGCGCGGCGGGCGTGCTCTCCGCCTTCGTTTCGGGGCCCTGCGTCGTAGTCTCTGCGGGCGCCTCTTGCGTGCTCTCTCGCGGCGCTGGCGCGCTCGCTCCGTCGCCGTCGATGATAGCGACCACGGTGCCGACGGCGACCGTGTCACCTTCTTTGAACCTCACTTCGGTGAGCGTGCCAGCGGCGGGCGCTGGAATTTCGGCATCCACCTTGTCGGTCGAGATTTCAAATAGCGGTTCGTCGCGTTCGACGCGTTCGCCAACTTTCTTCAGCCAGCGCGTGATCGTTCCCTCTGCGATGGACTCGCCCATTTGTGGCATTACCACTTCCGTGCTCATAACTTTTCTTTGATGCTGAGGCCTGTTGAAGCGGGCCTCGCTCCTCCTCTTTCAAAAAGTCTAGTATGCTGCCAATTTTCTCGCGGCATCAACCACGTCTCTCACCTGCGGCAGATGGTACTCTTCAAGCGGCGGCGAATACGGCACCGGCGTGTCAATGGCACCAACGCGCACCACCGGCGCATCCAACCACTCGAAAGCTTCTTCGGCGATCAAGCCGGCGATCTCGCCGCCGATGCCGCCCGTGCGCGGCGCTTCATGGAGGATCAAAACCTTGCTCGTTTTGCGCACGCTCGCGAGAATCGTCTCTTTATCGAGCGGCAGAAGGGTGCGCAGATCGATCACTTCGATGTCCAATCCTTCGCGTTCCAGTTCCTCCGCCGCATCGAGCGCCGTCAACACCTGTGCGCCGAATGTGATGATCGAAAGGTCATGCCCTTCGCGTGCGACGCGTGCCCGCCCGATCTCAACGATGTAATCATCTTCGGGGATCTCTTGCCGCAGACGCGGCAGGCGATAGAGCTTCTTGTGCTCGAAGAAGAGCACGGGGTCGGGATCGCGAATCGCCGCTTTGATTAGCCCCTTGGCATCGTAGGGGTTGGATGGCTCGACCATCTTCAATCCCGGCGTGTTCATGAAGAAGGACTCAACGTTCTGCGAGTGAAATGGTCCAGCATGCACGCCCGCGCCGCATGGCCCGCGAAAGACCGCTGGGATACCTGCTCCCCAACGGTAGCGACACTTGGCCGCGAAGTTGGTTAACATGTCGAAGCCGCACGAGATGAAATCGATGAACTGAAATTCGGCCACTGGACGCATGCCCATCAACGCCGCGCCGCACGCTGCGCCGACAATGGCCGCCTCTGAGATCGGCGTATCGATCACGCGCTCGGGGCCGAAATGATCGATCAGCCCATCCGTCACCTTGAATGCGCCGCCGTAAACCCCGACGTCTTCGCCGATGACGAAGACGCGCTCGTCGCGTTCCATCTCTTCCCAGATGCCTTGGCGAATCGCCTCGACGAACGTGACCACGCCGCCGCGCGCCGGTCGTTCCGCCTTGTGCTCTTTTTTGAGCGCCGTTGCCATCTTTTCGCTTCCTCGATGAAATCGGTCGAACTTCCGCCCGGTTCTTTTCGCTTCAGTCGCGCGCGTTGCTTCCAAACAGTGCCGCGCCACACACGGATGCTTCGGGTTGACGATCAATCACCGCTCTTTCGGATCAACGATGAGACCCATCTCTTCGCGTCGGTGCGGTTTGCGCGTAAACGTGTCCCTCCCGGACTCTTTCCGATTGCGTGCCGTAAACCATCGCTTGCCCTGCGCTCGCCGTCTCCTCGCTGACTGCGGTGAGTTTTCGCATGGCTCTTCTACCGCTCCAAAACCTTTGGCCGAAACGCTGGCGGCACGATCGAATTATCGTAAACATTATACGCCGCTCGTTCCGGTTCCGGCAGCGGCGAGCTTTCAGCCCACGCGACCTCTTCTTCGAGTTCCTGCTTGATGCCTGCCGTGATCCGGTCGAGTTCTTCGCGAGTGGCGATCCCTTGCGAGGTGAGGTGGCGCTCGTAACGATCCACGGGATCGCGCTTCTCCCACAGTTCCAGTTCCTCGCGCGGCACGTAGCGTTGATCGTCGTGCTCGGCGTGCCCTTTGCGTCGGTAGGTTTTCGCTTCGATCAACACGGCACCGCCGCCGGAGCGGGCGAATTCGGCGGCGCGTTTCGTCACCTCGTAACAGGCGATGATGTCATTGCCATCGACGATGTAGCCGGGAATGCCGTAGCCCGCCGCCTTATCCGCAAGGTTTTTGACGGCCGTCTGTTTATGCGTCGGCGTCGAGTAAGCGTAACAGTTATGCTCGGCGACGACGATGAGCGGCAAGCGTTGCACGGCAGCGAAATTCAATCCTTCGTGAAATGCGCCGGTGCTCATGCCGCCATCGCCAATGTACGCGATGGCGACGATCCCTTTCTTCTGCATGCGCCCAGCCAAAAGCACGCCTGCCATCACCGGGATCATGTCGCCCAAGTGCGAGATGGGGCCGATGAAGCCTCGCTCCATGTCGCCGAAGTGGATGTTCAGGTCGCGCCCTTCCGATGGCCCCCACGCTTTGGCCATGTACTGCGCGAAGATCGCACGCGGGCGAATCCCTTTAGTGAGCACGGCGCCCAGATCTCTGATGAGCGGCGCGATGAAGTCGCCCGGTTCAAGCGCGTAGCAGGTGCCAACGGCGGTCGCCTCTTGACCGAGCGAGCGATAGACGCCGCCGATCACCTTGTTCTGACGATATAGATTGACGAGCCGCTCTTCGACCAATCGCGTGAGCTTCAGGTAGTAATAAAGCTCCAGCATCTGCTCGCGCGAGAGCGTGGTCTCGAGCGAGCAGATCAATCCTTCATCGGTCGCCGGAGCCTGCACGCCCTCGACGATTTCGACGAACCGGACGCCATCACGCGCCGGAGCGACGATTTGAGGCGCGCCCGATTCTGGCGATGGGCCAACCGTGCCCGCTTCGTCCAGCGCGATCTCTGCCGCAGCAACTGCGCTCGCAGCCTGCGCGGTCTCCGCCTTTTCGCGCCGCGAGCTTTTTCTCCCGTTGGCTTTCGCTTCTTTGCGTTTCGCCTCGCGCTTGTTCGCCATCTTCACTCACCTCGTGGCGTTCGACATCGAACCGGTTCATCAGAAGTGGATCGCCAGTTTATGCACGTCTTCGGCAGCTTCCATCACCGATTCAGAAACGGTCGGGTGCGCGTGGATCGTGCGCCCGAGTTCCTCCGCCGTCGATTCGAGCTGCATCGCCACGCACGCTTCGGCGATCAATTCGGTCGCGTGTGGGCCGATGATGTGAACGCCTAGGATCTCATCGTATTTCGATTCGCTGACGATTTTGACGAAGCCTTCGTCCTCGCCGAGGATGCGCGCCTTGCCCGAAGCCGTGAACGGGAACTTTCCGACCTTGACATCGTACCCTAGTTCGCGCGCCTTTTGCTCGGTCAGTCCAACGGAGCCGACTTCCGGATCGCAGTAGGTGCAAGATGGGACGAGGCGCAGGTTGATCGGCTGGACCTGTTTGCCAGCGATCTGCTCGACGGCGAGGATGCCCTCCTTGGAAGCGAGATGCGCGAGCCAAGGCGTCGGGATCACATCGCCGATGGCATAGACGTTCGGCTCGCCCGTGCGCAGGTATTCATCGACTTGAATCGCTCCGCGCTCGACCTTGATCTTGGTCCCTTCCAATCCGAGTCCTTCCGTGTATGGCATGCGCCCAACGGCGACGAGGAGCTTTTCGGCTTCGATCTTGACCGGTTCGCCCTTGGCGGTTTTGCCCGTCACGATCACGCCCGTCTTGGTCCGTTCTACGCCGTCGAGCTTGGTGTCGAGCTGCAGCTTGATGCCGCGTTTGCGGAAAGCGCGCGCCAGTTCGTTCGAGATCTCCTCGTCTTCGAGCGGCAACAGCCGTGGCATGATCTCAACGATGGTGGTCTCGCATCCGAAGCGCGAGAAGATCGAAGCGAATTCGACGCCGACCGCGCCGGCTCCCATCACGATCAAGGATTTCGGCACCTCCTTCAGTTCCAAAATCTGATCGCTGTTGATGACGCGCTCGCCATCGGTTTCAAAGCCGGGGATGGGCCGAACGACCGAACCAGTTGCGATGATGATGTTTTTGGTATGAACGGTCTCTTTCTTGCCGTCTTCGCCCGTGACTTCAACGCGACCGGGAAGGTTCAAGCGCCCGGTGCCTTTGAAGACGGTGATCTTATTCTTCTTCATCAGGAACTCGATGCCCTTGGAGTTCTTGGTGACGACTTGTTCTTTGCGCTTCTGAACCTGGCCGAAGTCGTAGCCGATGTTGGAAGCGACGATGCCGAACTCGGCGGCGTGCCGCATCTTCTCGTAGATATACGCCGATTGAAGCAGCTGTTTGGTCGGGATGCAGCCGCGCAGCGTGCAAGTGCCGCCCAAACGTTTGTCCTTTTCGACGATGGCCGTGCGTAACCCCAATTGTGCCGCGCGAATCGCCGCCACGTATCCTCCAGGACCACTTCCGATGACCGTCACATCAAACTGTTCTGTTGCCACTTCTTATTTCCTCTCATCAGAGCTTTCGGTATGGAAACGGTGATGAAGAGTGCGGGAAAGGGTCTCCCGAACCGAAGCGCTTGTGACCGAAGATTCCCGTCTCGCTGGCTCATCACCTCGATGGAAAGCAGTGCATTATAATGCTTTCCATCGCTTTCATCCAATCGGCCGAAAGTTTCTACGGCGGGCGATTCATCAAGCCCCCGCGCGAGTTGAAAAGGTTGGGCGTTCGAAGATGGATTTGCGCGAGAAAAAGGGGCGCCGACGCGGTGCCGCGTAAAGAGCGACATCGCGTCGAAGAAGCGCCCGTCTGCTTGAAATAGTCCTTATTTCCATCTAAGTCGCGAGCGTTTACGTGCGCGCTGGCTTTTGCCGACGACGCGGCTGACTACGAGCAGGATGAGCCAGAAGAGGACGGCCAGCTCCGCTGCTTTGCGCGACGACTTCGTCGCGTTTTGTTCTCTTCGTTGTGCTGTGGCGATGCAACCGGTGCTGTTCTCTACGTCCGAATGGCAATGCTTGGGCGCGTCTGAAACAAAACCAAAGACGGCGCGTTGCCTCTTGCGATACTCTTAGCGGTGAGGCAAGGGCCGCCGACGAAAGCCTCTGCTTTGACAAGTCTTCAGACGCGCTCGCAGATGATGGCGATCCCTTGACCGCCACCGATGCAAGCGGTCGCCAAGGCGTAGCGCCCGCGGCGGCGATGAAGCTCAAGCAGCGCAGTTAAAACCAATCTGGTCCCGGTCGCGCCCAACGGGTGGCCGAGCGCGATCGCGCCGCCGTTGACGTTGGTCTTTTCGCGGTCGAGGCCGAGTTCCTTCTCCACAGCCAAGTACTGCGCGGCGAAGGCTTCGTTCACCTCGAACAGGTCGATGTCGTCGAGTTTGAGGCCGGCTTTTTCCAAAGCCTTACGCACGGCGGGGACGGGGCCGATGCCCATGATCTCCGGTTCGACGCCTGCGTAGGCCCAACTGACGATGCGGCCGAGGGGTTTCCTGTTGGTGCGACGGACGAAGTCTTCGTTGGCGATGACGAGCGCAGCCGCGCCGTCGACGATGCCGGAAGCGTTGCCTGCGGTTACAAAGCCGTCTTTGTTGAAAGCGGGCGGGAGTTTAGCGAGCGCTTCGAGCGTCGTATCGGGGCGCATGTGATCGTCGCGATCAACGATCTGTACGCCCTTTTTCGTCTTCACCTCGACCGGCGTGATCTCTTCGGCGAAAACGCCAGCATCTTGCGCGCGTTTGGCCGCTTGTTGCGAACGGAGCGCGTAACGATCCTGTTCTTCGCGTGAGATTTCGTACTTGCGCGCCAGGTTCTCCGCCGTTCCGGCCATGGTCGTGTTGCAGTAGCTATCGAGCAGCGCGACCATCAGACTATCTTCAAGCTTGCCTTGCCCGAGCGCGAATCCAGCGCGCGCGCCGTAGATGACGTGCGGCGCTTGCGACATCGACTCCATGCCGCCAACCAGCGCCGTTTCAGCTTCACCGAGCAGGATCATGTGCGCGCCTGAGATAATCGATTGAATGCCGCTTCCGCACAACCGATTGACTGTCAGCGCCGGACGATCAATCGGCACGCCCGCTTTCAACGCGACGTGACGCGCGCCGTAGATGGCATCGCCCGAAGTTTGCAGCGCGTTGCCGATCACCGTGTGATCTATCTCTTCAGGTGCAACGCCTGTTGCTTCCAGCGCCGCGCGCGAGGCGATTGAAGCGAGATCGATCGCTTTGATGTCCTTGAGCGCGCCGACGTATTCGCACATTGGCGTGCGCTTGCCGCCGAGAATGAAGACCTCTTTCGCCATGCTCGTCCTACCCTTTCGTTCGTTTTGTTCGCTCGAAATCGAGGTTAGCAAAGCGGCGATCGTAGAGTCAATTGAGCCCATAG